>NZ_ABZS01000008.1 GCF_000173615.1 Sulfurihydrogenibium yellowstonense SS-5
CCTATAACCCTATCACTTATACCAGGTATACTTTTTAAAAGCTTGTATTCCTCTTGAAAATTCTTCTTAGTCAATTCTTTTATCTCTTTCTCAAGTTCTTTTATGTTTTTTTCTATTTTTCTGATTAGATCATCATAATATTCCAAGTTCTCTTTCAATTTTTTGATTGGTATTGGTACATGACTTAAAGATTCTCTTTGATTTCTTAGCTTTGTAAGCTGATGCTGTAGGTCTTCTAATATCTTTAGTTTTATTTCTATTTCTTTTTCTACATCTGGTTTTGGTTTATAAAGCTCTCCATCGAAAAACGTTCTTCCATACTGTGCAATAAAGTATGAATCAGTCTTATCTGTTTTGACTCTTGTCATTTTAGCTTCCATAAACTTCTTTATCTAAAATGGATTTACTACTGCTACTTGATAGCCATTTTCATACAGATAATTAGCAAGCTTTAAATGATAAACTCCTGTATGCTCCATTATGATAAGCATATCTGACTGCTTAAACTTTTTAAGATAAGGCTTTATTTTCTTTTCAAACTCAACTGGGTCTGATTTAACTTCAAAGGTTTCTTTCTTGTTATCATACAATACTGTAGCAGTGAATGAGTTTTTAGATACATCAACTCCAACGACGATTTTGTAGTTGTTCATAAGATTACCTCCTTTCATAAAATACTTGACATGAGAGAAACTTCCTGATAACCTATCATCGTAATCAATACAGGCTTAAAAGCCTAATGTTCTGATTCAGGTTTTAGGAAGTAGAGGAAGGACAGTCTACAAACATTCTGAGCGGTCTTAAAAGACCAATGACAATAACTTGATCTGTCCTTCCTTTTTTCTCCCATGTCTATAATTATTATAAAACTTATTCTCTTGTAGATTAAAATTTTTAGTATATTTAATATACGATGACATATAAGGTTATCCTTCCTTTAATGCGTATCATTCAACCTTTCGCTGTCATTCTGAGGACTTTAGTCCGAAGAATCTCACTTTTAAATTTTATAAAAATCACTAATTTCTCACCCAAGGTATAAAGGGTGTAAATATGTTAAAGTATGTGAAGATAAACAAGAAAAGAGTAAAAGGCAAATTATTGAAGCAGTTAATTCTCAAATAAAAAATTTCAATCTTATAAGTAGATGGAGAAAGATTAAAACTTTTGTTGCTTATCTATATTCATATGCTATTGGTTATAGCTTTTTTAGAAAAAGTAAACTATGGAGGTAATTTCTCACCCAAGGTATTTTAAATTATCATATCCAATATATCTATCTCTATGTTAGAATAGATTTAAACAATTGGAGGGATGTATTATGAATATCTATTTTTTTGAGACGGAAGATTGGGAAAGATTGTACTTAGAGAAAAAAATTCAAGACTCAGGAATTCAAGGAAGTGTTAAATTTACAAAAGAGCCACTTGATGATACAAATGTAGACCTTTACAAAGATACAGAAGTAGCTATTGTATTTATATATTCCAAGCTAACAAAAGAAGTAATTGACAAGATGGAAAATTTAAAATTAATCATTACAAGGTCAACAGGATATGATCACATAGATGTTGAACATGCTAATAAAAAAGGTATAACTGTTTGTAATGTTCCCGGATATGGTAATAATACAGTTGCCGAGTATACATTTGGATTAATACTTGCTTTGGCAAGAAAATTTAAACCTATGATAGAAAGAACGTCAAAAGGTATATTTTCAAGAGATGGATTAACAGGAATAGACTTAATGGGTAAAACTATAGGTGTAATTGGTGCCGGAAGGATTGGAAAACATGTAATAAGAATAGCCCATGGCTTTGGAATGAAAATACTTGTTTATGATAAAGTTAAAGATAATGAATTGATTGAAAAATACGGCGTTGAGTATGTAGGACTTGAAGATCTGCTTAGAAGTTCTGACATCGTTACCCTACATGTACCATACACACCGGCAACGCATCATTTGATAAACAGATTTAACATTAAACTTATGAAATTAGATGCTATGCTTATTAACACTTCAAGGGGTCCTGTAGTCGAGATAGAAGCTATAGTTCAAGCACTTAAAGAAGGAAGGCTTGCAGGCGGTGTAGGTCTTGATACATTTGAAGCAGAAGATGTTTGGATTGAAGAAGAATATCTAAAGAGAGATGATATCCCTGCAATAAAGTTAAAAAAAGCATTAGAGACATTTTATATTTTACATTCTGAAAATGTTATCGTATCTCCACATAACGCTTATAATACAAAAGACGCACTTTATAGAATATTAGATATTACACTTGATAACTTAAAATCATTCATAGAAGGAAATCCAAAAAATATAGTAGGGGTTTCAAGTTGATAAAAGAACAGTCTTATTTAACAGAAAAAGTTTTAAACGGCGAAAGATTAGAGCCAGAAGAAGCATTATATATGCTTGAGAATTTTGATCTATTGTCTCTTGGCAGGCTTGCTGATTATGTTAGAGCGAAAAAACATCCGGATAATATAGCTACGTTTGTTATAGATAGAAATATAAATTATACGAACATATGCGTTGCAGGATGTAAATTTTGTGCTTTTCAAAGAAGAAAATCAGATAGTGATGCTTATGTCCTTGAACTTGATGAGATATTTGCTAAAATTCAAGAGCTTATAGATTGGGGTGGAACTACCTTACTAATGCAAGGTGGCTTAAATCCTGATTTAAGACTTGATTTTTATATAGAGTTATTTTCAAGAATAAAAGAAAAATTTCCGCAAATACAAATTCATTCACTTTCAGCAACAGAGATTAATTATCTTGCTAAACTTGAAAAAATGAGCATAAGGGATGTTTTGATAAAGTTAAAAGAAGCAGGATTAATGTCTCTTCCGGGCGGCGGTGCAGAAATTTTATCTGATGAAGTAAGAGTTTTAATATCTTCAAATAAAACTACAACAGCTCAATGGCTTGAAGTCCATAGAACAGCCCACGAGCTTGGAATGAGGTCAACGGCAACAATGATGTTTGGACATGTTGAAAAACCAAAGCATATCATCGAACATTTAAACCATATTAGACAGCTTCAAGACGAAACAGGCGGATTTACCGCATTTATACCATGGACTTTTCAAAAAGGTAATACACAGCTTGACCATTTAGAACCGGCTACTTCTGTGTGGTATTTAAAGGTTTTAGCATTGGCAAGAGTTTATCTTGATAATTTTGATAATATTCAATCATCTCATGTAACTCAAACGATGAAAGTTGGTCAAATCGGCTTAAGATTTGGTGCAAATGATTTAGGAAGCACTATGATTGAAGAGAATGTAGTAGCTTCTACAGGCTTTAAAGTTTCAAGTCCAAGACCGGAAAAAATGGCAAAACAAATTAAAGATGCCGGCTTTATTTCTGCACAGAGAGATACATATTATAATATTGTTAAAATTTTTGATTAGTTAATTGGAGTTTCTAAAATGGCTTACGTTATAGATTATGAGCTTTTAGAGAAGTTAGAGGAAAAAGTAGGCAAAGAAGAGGCTAAAAAGATTGCTCAAACTATTGAACTGATCTATAACGAATTAGACAAAAAATCAGAAATTTTAGCACAGCAAAAAAAGCTTGAGCTTAAAGACGAACTTACTAAGGAATTGGCTACAAAGGCTGATTTAGCAATCATAGAAGCAAAGTTAGAGAAAATTGAAGCTAAATTAGAAAAGGAAATGCTTAAACTTGATAAGAAATTTACAATCATGTTTTTGATTCTTGCTTTTTTGATAATTTTCATAAACAAAGATGCGATAGAGTTAATAATCAAACTTTTGCCGTTTGCAAAATAGGGAGCCAAAAATGGCTTACGTGATAGACCATGAACTTTTAGAGAAGCTGGAACAAAAGGTAGGTAAAGAAGAGGCTAAAAAGATTGCTCAGACTATTGAGCTTATTTATAAAGAACTTGATAAAAAATCAGAAGTCTTAGCACATCAAAAAAAGCTTGAGCTTAAAGATGAACTTACGAAAGAACTTGCTACAAAGGCTGATTTGATATTAGTTAAGACAGAACTTGAAGCTAAAATTGAAAAAGAAGTGTTAAAACTTGATAAGAAATTTACAATCATGTTTTTGATTCTTGCCTTTTTGATAGTTTTCATAAACAAAGATGCTGTTGAGTTATTAATCAAACTTTTGCCGTTTGCAAAATGAAAAATAGATTATAATTTACTTCTCAACCTTTTCACAAATCAACAACTAAAATTGTTTTAAAATTTTCGTAAGTTCAATTTTCCGTGTCATCCTGAGGCTGTAAGCTGAAGGATCTCATCTTTTGATTTTTTGATTCGAAAAGGAAAAAAAGAGATTCTTTGCCGACTTCAGAATGACAACCTTGATTTTTGGAGTAGCCTCATTAACTCATCTATAGCCTCACACAGCCTTTCAATATCTTCATAAGAATGATTATAATTTATCGTTATTCTAAGTCTTGAAGTTCCTTCTGGGACTGTTGGCGGTCTTATTGCTTGAACAAAAAAGCCTTTCTCTAATAATCTATCTCTTAATTTTATAGCATTTTCTTCTTTTCCAACTATCAAAGAGATTATAGGAGTACCAAAAAACCTTACATCTATCCCTTTATTTTTTAAGGAGTTTGCCAAATACTTAGACTTTTCTAAAACTTCTTTTCTTCTAAAGTCCTCTTTTGCTAATATTTTAAAATTCTCAAGAGATATAAAGTTTTGTACAGGAGATAAACCTGTTGTAAATATAACAGACCTCATAGTATTTACAAGATAATCTATCAAAATCCTACTTCCACAAATAAAAGCCCCATAACTACCAACAGCCTTAGATAATGTTCCCATCTGAATGATATTACTATCTGGTATTAAATTAAAATAATTAAGACTTCCTCTTCCTTCTTCTCCAATTATACCGGTTGCATGAGCATCATCAACTATAACAACAGCATCATACTTTTTTGAAATTTCTATGATTTTATCAAGTGGAGCAATATCTCCTTCCATACTAAAAACGCCGTCTGTAATGATTATCTTCTTTCCTTTCGTGTGATATTTTTTTAGCTTTTCTTCTAAATCTTCTACATCACAATGTTTATAAATAACTTTTTTTGCCTTAGAGATTCTAATCCCATCGATGATTGAAGCATGATTTAACTCATCGCTAAAAATAATGTCTTCTTCGTCAGAAATGGCTTGTATAAGTCCAATGTTAGCCATATATCCACTACCAACGACTATACAATCTTCTGTTTGCTTGAACTTGGAGATAAATTTTTCAAGCTCTTTTTGGATTAAATGATATCCTGATACTAAAACAGATGCACCACTTCCAAGAGATAGTTTATCAATATTATGAATCAGCTTTTGTTTTGTAATTGGATTATCTTTTAGACTTAAATAGTCATTTGATGAGAAATTAACAATATTTTCATTTAATATTAGTCTTGTTCTGTATCTGTTTTTTTGTTTTATCTCTTGTAATTTTTGAGATAAAATCTCATCTAAGTTTAACATCCTTACTTATCGCTTTCATAAACAAACTTTCTAAAATTTTCAAGAAGTTTTAGACCAAGTGTTTGACTTTTTTCTGGATGGAACTGTACTGCCCATATGTTGTCTTTTTCAATGCTTGAGCAGAAATCTATTCCATAATCTGTTGCAGTTGCTATAATATCTTTTTCATCCGGTTTAACATAATATGAATGAACAAAATAAAAATATGAACCATCTTCAATATCTTTAAACATTTTTGAATCTTTTTTCTTCCAAATCTGATTCCAACCCATATGGGGTATTTTTATGTTTAATTTATCATCAAATCTTACTACACTACCTTTTATAACTCCAAGTCCTTCATGAGAGCCAAACTCATAGCCATACTCAAATAGTATTTGTAATCCTAAGCATATACCAAAGTAGGGTTTTCTATTTTCTATATGCTTAATTATTTTATCTTTCAAGCCAAGCTTTTCTAAGTTATGAATTGCATCCCCAAAAGCTCCAACACCCGGAACAACTATTGCCTTTGCTTTGTCTAAATCCGAAGGGTCTGATGTTCTCAGCACATTAAACCCTACTTTTTCAAGAGCTTTCTCTACACTCCTTAAATTACCCATTCCATAATCAACTAATGCTATCATGCAGCTCCTTCACCAAAGATTTTAATCCTTCAAAATCTTTTTTACCTTGTAATTTTACTATCGCACTTCCAACTATAACACCGTCTGCAAAGCTTGATATAATTTTAGCATGTTCTCCCTTTGAAACGCCAAATCCAACAGCAATTTTTTTATCTGTTATTTTCTTAATTTCTTCTACTTTGCTTTTAAGCTCTTGCCATGGCAAACTTTCTCTTTCCCCTGTAATGCCTGTAATTGATACGTAATATATAAAATTATCACTCATGTTTGAAACAAGTTTAACCCTTTTTTCATGCGATGTTGGAGCAAGCAGAAAGATTACAGATAATCCATACTGATTTGCTATTTTTTTTAAGCTTTCTCCCTCCTCCGGTGGTAAATCTGGAACGATTAATCCATCAATACCATTTTCTCTTGCTATCTTACAAAAATTTTCTTCTCCCATTTTAAAAATTGGGTTGTAATATGTCATTGCGATAAGCGGCTTGTCTGGAAATCTTTCTTTTATAGTTTTTGTAATTTCAAAGACTTTAACCGGTGTAATACCATCTTTTACAGCTTTTTCGTGGGCTGCTTGGATTGTAATGCCATCAGCAACCGGGTCTGAAAAAGGAAATCCAACTTCTAAAATATCGGCACCATTTTCTAATAAAACTTCTGCCGTCTTGATACTGTCTTCAACAGATGGATATCCTGCCATAAAGTAGCAGATAAGCGGTTTTTTAATCTCAAATATTTTTCCTATCACTGAACCATCTCCTTAAATTTTGTCAAAGCGTTATCTAACACTATAAATAAATATCTCTCAACTCTTCAACACTTTTAGCTAAGGCTACTTTTGTAAAGATTTCATCCAATTTATCTGCATCTTCGCATTTATTAATAAAACTCTCTAAACTCTCTGGAATATTTCCAAACTTAAGCTGAATTAACTTAATTATAGCCTTTCTTTGAGCTTCTAACCTACCCTCCAATTTACCTTTCATCCAACCTTCCATCTTCCATTTCTCAGTTAATGTCATCATCTTCTCATCACCTCCCGAAATCTCTTTCAAAATCTTTTCAACTTTTTCAGCATCTTTCTTTATCAAAACAATATAATCCAAAATTATAAACAAGGAATCCGATTTATGCTTAATTATTAACTCAAGGATTGGTCTAAGGTTTTGAATATCATCAAAAATACGCTTCATAACAAGTATAGCCAAAATTACATCCATATTTTTAGAAATTCTGTTTTTTAACTCTTCATCTGGTATTTTGTTTAAGTCTATGAGTATGTAATTTAGTTTTTGCGTGTATTCTTGTAAATCTTTGTCTTTTACTGTTGGCAGGTTGGTTGGAATATTCCATTCTCTTTCTCCATGATAAAAAACAATGTTAATGATCGGTGGATAATATTCTTTTTTATGGCTTCTTCCCATATTACAGCATTGTAGTATAAAAGCTGTATTGGTAATGTTTTATCTACATAAGATTTATGTTCAAAAACAAATCTTATAAAGGTATCTTCATTGTTTATCTTACAGCTAAAAAGTAAATCAAGCACGAATTTTTTAGACTTTTTGGAGAATTTTTCTGTATTTACAAGAGTTATTGAAGATGGGTCTAATTTTGATGCCAATGTTGGAATAAATAAGTCTAAAACTGTCTGAAGGCTTTTTGGATTAGAAAACATTTGTTTAAAAAACCAATCGTGAGGCTGTAGGCTTTTATCTTCCATCATGTCTCCAAACGTGGATTTTGTTTAGTTAAAACTATAGGTTAATATAAATCTTTCTTGCTTTTTACCAATCAACCCTCAGACTTAACCATTGATAAAATGTCACTTGTAAGCTTATCTATATTTGTTCCCTCTTTTGCAGAAACTAAATAAACCGGAACATTCTTGCTTAAATCTAATGTCTCTCTTATAACTTTTTCAGCTTTTGCTTTTTCACTTTGATTTAACTTGTCTATTTTTGTGCCAACAACTATGTAAGGTTTTTCAAAAGATTCAAGCCATTCTTTCATTAAAACATCAAGATTTGTAGGTGGATATCTTGTATCTACAAGCATGATGATCAAATTTAGATTTTCTCTATTTAAAAGATAATCTTCTATCATTCTTTTCCAATTTTGCTTTTCTTTATGTGATACTGCCGCAAATCCATAACCAGGCAGGTCTACAAAGTAAATATCATCATTTAAGAGAAAAAAGTTGATAAGTCTTGTTTTTCCCGGTGTTGCACTTACCTTTGCAATGCTTCTTTTAAAGATAGCGTTTATTAAAGAAGACTTTCCTACGTTGGACCTACCAACTATAGCTATCTCTGGCTTGTTTGGTGGCGGAAAGTCTTCCGGTTTAACTGCGCTTTTTACAAACTTTACACTTTTTAAACTGCCCATTTTTAGCTTGCTTTTTCGTAAACATAGATTGGTGGTTTTTGCTTAAGAACTACATCTTTATCAATGATTACTTTTTTAAGTGTTTTTTGATTTGGTGCTTCATACATAACATCAAGCATTAAGTCCTCTATAATAGCTCTCAAACCTCTTGCTCCTGTTTTCCTTTTGATGGCTTCTCTTGCTATCTTTCTCAAAGCATCCTCTGTAAACTCTAACTCTATTCCATCTATTGCAAGCAAGCTTTTGTATTGTTTTATTAAAGCATTTTTTGGCTCTGTCAAGACCCTTACAAGCGCGTCTTCATCAAGCTCTTCTAAGGTTGCTATGACCGGTATTCTGCCAAGAAATTCCGGTATCAATCCAAACTTTATAAGGTCTTCTGGCTGGACTAAGGATAATAAATCTTTCTCCTCAGATTTTGATTTAATATCTGCACCAAATCCTATAGATTTTTTTCCAATTCTTTGTTTGATTATATCTTCAAGTCCGACAAAAGCGCCACCGAGAATAAAAAGAATGTTTGTTGTATCGATTTGAATAAACTCTTGGTGTGGATGTTTTCTTCCGCCTTGTGGTGGTACGTTTGCGATTGTTCCTTCTAATATTTTTAATAAAGCTTGCTGAACACCTTCACCGGATACATCTCTCGTAATTGATGGATTATCTCCAGATTTTTTTGCTATTTTATCTACTTCATCTATATAAACAATTCCTTTTTCTGCTGCTTCTACATCGTAATCAGCATTTTGAAGCAATCTTGCAAGAATGCTTTCTACGTCTTCACCAACGTATCCTGCCTCAGTGATGTTTGTGGCATCTGCAATGGCAAATGGTACGTTTAAGATTCTTGCCAAAGTTCTTGCCAAAAGTGTCTTACCGGAACCTGTTGGACCAATAAGCAAAATATTGCTTTTCTCAATCTCAACGTCTTTATCTTTAAATAACTCTTTTTGATATATTCTTTTGTAATGATTGTATACCGCTACAGATAAAATCTTTTTCGCCCTTTCTTGACCTATAACATACTCATCGAGTTTAGCTTTTATTTCTGCAGGCGTTGGAAGTTCTGATAAATTTTCAAACTTTTTGTTTTCAAGCTCTTCCCTAACTATAGATGCAAGTCTATCTACACAACTATCACAAACGAGTATATCGTTAGGTCCTTCTACTAATACATCTGCTTTACTTTCTGGTTTTCCACAGAAAGAACATTTTTTTTCTTTTGCCATTTTTCTTACTTTTCACCTCTTTTATAAATAACTTTATCTATAAGACCATATTCCTTAGCCTCTTCAGCAGACATAAAGTAATCTCTTTCTGTGTCTGCTTCTATTTTTTCAATTGGCTGTCCTGTATGCTTTGCTAAGTATTCGTTTAACATTCTTTTAAGTCTTAGAATTTCTTTTGCATGGATTTCTATATCCGTAGCCTGTCCTTGGAATCCACCAAGCGGTTGGTGAATCATTATTCTTGCATTTGGTAGAGAGTATCTCTTTCCCTTAGCCCCAGCGGAAAGCAAGAAAGCTCCCATAGATGCTGCTTGCCCCATACAGATTGTAACTACATCCGGTTTTATGTAGTTCATAGTATCATAAATAGCAAGTCCGGCAGTCACTACACCACCGGGGGAGTTAATATACATATAAATATCTTTATCTGGGTCTTCAGATTCTAAGAACAAAAGCTGTGCAACAACTAAGTTAGCAATATGGTCATCAATAGGCGTTCCAAGAAGAATTATTCTATCTTTTAATAGTCTTGAATATATATCGTATGCTCTTTCGCCTCTTGGTGTTTGTTCTATAACTATTGGTATTAATTGATTTAAAATCTTATCCATTTTGCTCCTCTTTATTTTCTTGTTTTTCTCTTGCTTCTAACTCTTCTTTAGATATCTCTTTAATATTTGCCTTTTCTACTAGTATGTCAAGTGCTTTTTGTCTTGCAATATCTGATTTAATTCCTTCTAACATGCCTTTTTGGATTAAATACTCTCTCATATCAGCAAATGAAACATTATAAGACTGCGCCAACTTGGAAATTTGTGCATCTAACTCTTCATCAGATACAGTAATACCTTCTTTTTCAGCGATTTTTGAAAGGATAAGCATAACTCTAACATTATTAATAGCTGTTATAGTTAAATTTCCTTCTGCTGCTTCAATGATTTCTTTGTTTGGCTTAATTCCATAGCTTTCAAGCTGAAATGTATATCTTTGAGTTAAATTGTCGATTTCTAACGCTAATAGAGAACCCGGAACTGGAAAATCATATTCTTGAGCTAATTTATCTAAAATCTTTTGTTCAATTTCTTGTTTTCTAAGAGCTTTTAATTGATTTTCTATGTTTTCTCTAATTTTATTCTTAGCTTCTTCTACATTTTCACCAAGACCTAAAGATTTTACAAACTCATCGTTAAATTCTGGAACAACTTTCCTTTTTACTTCCAAGATTTCTAACTCTATTTTTGCCTTACCTATTTCTTCACCTTTTTCATTATATAAAGGTGCGTTTTCAAGCTCTACCTTATCACCAACTTTTTTCCCTTTTATAGCATCTTCAATCTCTTTTCTTAAAGTACCCGAGCCAATTATGGTTTCAAATTCATCCTCTTCTTCTTCGCCTTTATCAGAAACTATGTGATATTTGACCTTAACTTTATCGCCATCTTCTATTTCTTTATCTGCATCTTCATATCTAACATGGTTTTCTAAGATGTTTTTAATAGCATTTTCTACATCTTCATCTTTAACTTCAAGTTTGACAACTTCAACTTCTATACCTTCATAAGGCTTTAGTTCAAATTCTGGAGCAACTTCAAAGCTAACTTTCATTGATAATTTTTCATCATTTTCAAGCTTTACATCGCCGAACAATATTTCAGGCGTAACTGGTTTGAGATTTTCTTTTTCAAGAATTTCAGGAAGATACTTATTGATGTATGCTTTAGCCACTTCTTCTTTTATAGCATCTTTATATTTTGCCTTTATTACAGCCTTTGGAACATGACCTTTTCTAAATCCTTTTACTTCTGCTACTTTTGATATTTCTTTAATCACTTCTTCGGCTAATTCTTTTACTTTTTGCCCTTCATCCTCAATTGTTAAAGTTCTTAATAAGTTTTCTGCTTCTACTACTACGTTCATCTATTCACTCCTCTTAATAATTTTTAAAAGAAAATTATACCATAAAGTTCAGCGAGTTTTAAATTGCATATTTTTTGTGCAAAAGTATTTTAAATTTTCAAATTTTGAATTATAATATTATTTTCTAATTCATCCTGAAAAGGAGGTTTTTTATCATGGGCAGTAATAGCCCGACGAAAATGTACTTCAAAAAAATTATCAAGGAGGAAAGAAAATGGAAAAAACCCTCGGACTGCATATCTTAGCGGACCTATACGGTGTAGATTTTGAAAAAATTGACCACGTTGAAGATGTGAAAGCTCTTCTTGAAGGTGCAGTTAAGTACGCAAACTTAAGTAAATTATCATCTCATTTTCATCAGTTTAATCCTCATGGTGCAACAGGAGTTATCCTCTTAGAAGAATCCCATATCTCTATTCATACCTGGCCAGAGCATGGTTATGCTGCAATAGACGTTTACACTTGTGGTGGCAAGGAAAAAACTTTCAAAGCTATGGAATACATCATTAAAACTCTCAAACCAAAGAGAATTGATGAGAAAATAGCTGAAAGAGGCGTAGTTCCGGTTAACCCTGAAGGTGTAAACATAGAAAAAATGCAGCTGGCACAAGTATAATCTGATTTTTAGCATTGTTATTTTAAAAATCTGCCGGTAAATTTATTGTATCACTAAGATACGGAGGTATTACTATGCTTAACAAAGACATGTTAGATTTACTCAAAGATTTTACGCCGGCAGTATTTGCAACAGTGAAAGATAATAAACCACATTTGGCATTTGTTTCATGGTTAATAGCTACAGATGAAAAAACGATCAAGGTAGCTTTAAGTAAAAATTCTGCATCAGTAAACAATATTAAAGAAAATCCAAATGTGGCAATATCTGTATTTGGTCCATCTATAGCAGCAACTATTTACGGTACGGCTAAGATAGTTAAAGATGAAATAGAAACTATTCCATTTCCTGTTTCGGTGGTAGAAGTAAAAGTCGAATCTGTTGTTGATAACTTGTTCCCAGGTGCAACAGTTAAAGGAACTATTCCATTTGAACACACCGGCAATATACAAAAGGCTTTAGAGCTTGATGAAAAAGTTTTAAATGCTTTAAAATAAGTGAGATAATTAGAAAGTTATTATTGATTGTGAAAAGTCAGCAAGAAAAAAATATATGCTTTTGGCAAGAAGTTAAGATTCTTGAAAACGTTAAAAGAGGAGTGTCTTTGGACTAAAGTCCTCAAGATGGCAGAGAATTGAAAGTAATGACAATTCATGGATTGCCATTACAAAAGGTAGGAGTAAAGAATTGTCATTCTAACGTATAAAAAATGATATATCATCAACTTTGGGGCAGTCTTTAAGCTGCCCTAGTTAAAAAATTAATCTCTCCCGATTTGAATTTAGGCATTAATGAGAAAGAGATGAAATATTGTCGTTTTACAGCCCTGGGGAAAATCTTGTATTTTTAGGTTTTAAAACATATTGAAAAAATTTTTTAAAACAATATATTAATACCTTGTGCAAATTATTTTTTAAAAGGTGAGTTTTATTGGCTATATCTCCCGAAACAATTGATGAAGTCCAAAGAGTTGCTAATGTCTACGATATAATATCGGATTATTTATCTTTAAAAAAAACAGGTTCTGTTTATGTAGCTTTATGCCCTTTTCATAACGAAAGGACTCCATCTTTTGTAGTATCTCCAGCAAAAAATATTTTTAAATGTTTTGGTTGTGGAATCAGTGGAAATGCCATTAAATTCGTAATGGAATACGAAAAAATATCTTTTTCTGAAGCAGTCATAAAAATAGCACAAAAGTATGGAATAACGGTTAAATATATAGGCAATGACAAAGATAAACATTTAAAAGGTTTATACTCTCTCACAAGGCAGATTACAGATTTTTATAAAAACCAACTTAAAGAAAGTCAGATCGCCAGAGAATACCTAAAAAAAAGAGGAATACTACCTCAAACGATTATAGACTTTGAGATAGGATACTCTCCAGAAAATCCAGAAAGATTTAATAAATTTATTCAAGAAAATAATATATCTATTGAAGATTTAAACAAAATAGGCTTGATATCAGTTCATAATGACAAAATTTATGATAAATTTAGCGGAAGAATAATTTTTACTATCAAAGACCATAAAGGCAATATTGTAGGATTTGGTGGAAGGGCTTTAGATGAAAACAGGCATCCAAAGTATCTAAACTCACCAGAAACTCAAGTTTATAAAAAAAGTAAAGTTTTATATGGACTTTTTGAAAATAGTCAAATCATAAAAGAAAAAAGCCAAGTCATCATTGTTGAAGGTTATATGGATTTAATATCTTTATATCAAATTGGCATTAAGAATGTTGTTGCAACACTTGGAACAGCGCTTACAAAAGAACATGCTAATCTTCTTAAAAAATATGTAAAAGAAGCCATTGTTATGTTTGACTCTGATGAAGCAGGAAAAAAAGCAGTTATAAGAGCTGCAGAAATTTTATTATCTGAAGGAATTACTGTTAGATATGCTTATTATACTGAAGCAAAAGACCCAGACGAACTATCAAAAAAAGGTTTAAATGTTGTAAAAGAAATTATAAACAATGCCGAAGATATTATATTCTTTTTGACACAAAAACTTAAAGAAATAAATAATTTAGAAGATAAACATCAGCTAATGAGGTATAAAACAATTTATAACTATATTTTAATGATTTTAGCAAATGTTAATGATCATGGATTAAAGGCAAGTTACGTGAACTATTTATCTCAGATGCTTGATAAAACGCCATCAAAAATAGAATCAGAAATCGATGATATAAAGAAATACCCTGAAAAGGAGTATCGGGAAATGGAAGAAGAAGCTGATAAATTAAATTTAAAATTAAGTTATAAGGAAAAAGTTTTTATTAAATATATCTATCAAAATCCAGAAGTACTAAAAGATGAAATTTTTGATAAAATATCTTTTCCTGAAAAAATACAATATATTATAGATTTAATTAAAAATAATGCTGAATACGAGCTATTAATATCAGACATAATTCAAAACACTAAAATACAGCCATCTTATGAATCTTTTCAAGACATTCTAAACGAGTTTGTAAAAAAACACGAAAAAGAAAGCCAAAGGCTTATGTGTGAAGCAATGCTAAACAAATAAATTTTAGGAGGACACTGCAAAAATGATTAACTTACACGACAGGGATGATGTAAGAACTCTTATTAACCTTGCAAGAGAGAAGGGATACGTAACCTATGCAGAAATAAGTACATATGTGGATGAAGAGTTTTTCTCATCCGACGAGAATATAGAAAGTCTTATTGAATACTTAAACGAGCTAAACATTGATGTTAGAGATGATGAAAAAATCAAATCAGAAGATGAAGATATTTCGGAACACTTAGGAATTGACCTAAGCGATGACGACGTTTGGAATAAAGCTGATGACCCTGTTAAGCTTTATCTTAGAGAAATGGGTAAAATTCCACTTTTAAAAAGAGATGAAGAAATCAAATACTCAATGGAAATAGAAAGAGGTAGAAAAAAAGTATTTAGAGGACTTTTAAGAACATCTTTCTTAACAGAAAGACTTTTAGATGAATGGGCAAAAGTAATAGACGGAAAAGCAAGGGTTCATGATATCCTAAATTTAGATGAACCGGAAGTAAAGGATGAAGAAGAAACTTCAGAATCTGAAGAGTTTAGCTTAGAAAATAATAGCAATTACGATAAAACTACAGCAGATTTTATCAAAAAAGGTCTTGAACTTGCAAAACTATACAGAGATCTTTTAGAAAAAGAAAAAAAATATTTAGAGACAGGAAGCTTAGAAGATAAAAAAGAGTTTATATGGCAGCATGCAAAATTAAATAGATTTATAAAAAGCTTAAATATTAAATTCACAAAATTAGATAAAATAGCAGATGAATTAAAAGAGCTTTATACAAAGCTAAGGAAGAATGAAAAAGATTATGAAAAAAGAATAAAAATAATCTCTAAAATTCATCCTGATATAGATTTAATGCTTTCGCCAGATTATGAAAAAAATCCGGAGATTCTTAAAAAGCTCGAAGAGCATGGCTTTTCTTATGGAAGGTATGAAATTCTAAGAACAGAAACATTGAAATTAAGAGATGAAATAGAAGAGATAAAACAAAAAATCGGGACAATCCCATCAGAATTTGACCATGTTTTAGATTTAATCCAGTCAGGCAGGAATGAAATCAATCATGTAAAACAAATATTAGTGAAAGCAAACCTTAGACTTGTTGTATCAATAGCTAAAAAATACACAAACAGAGGACTACAGTTTTTAGACTTAATCCAAGAAGGAAACATAGGTCTTATGAAAGCTGTTGATAAATATGATTACAAGAAAGGATTTAAATTTTCAACTTATGCTACATGGTGGATTAGGCAAGCAATAACAAGAGCTATAGCAGACCAAGCAAGAACAATAAGAATTCCTGTTCACATGATAGAAACTATCAATAAACTTTTAAGAATATCAAGAACGCTAGTACAAGAGCTTGGTAGAGAGCCAACTCCGGAAGAGATTGCTAAAAAAGCCGGAATGCCGGCTGATAAGGTAAGAAAAATACTTAGAACGTCCCAAGACCCGGTATCTCTTGAAACTCCAATCGGTTCAGATGAAGAATCTCATCTTGGAGACTTTATAGAAGATAAAAGTGTTCTCTCTCCGGAACAGCACATGCTAAAACAAGCTCTAAGATTACAGTTGGATGAGGTTCTATCAACCTTATCAGAAAGAGAAGAGCAAGTTTTAAGGTATAGATTTGGTTTAGAAGATGATACAGAACATACGTTAGAGCAAGTTGGAAAAAGATTTGGTGTAACAAGAGAAAGAATTAGACAGATAGAAGCTAAAGCATAAGAAAGCTC
>NZ_ABZS01000007.1 GCF_000173615.1 Sulfurihydrogenibium yellowstonense SS-5
AAGCTCTTGAACGCTGAGAAAAGAAATGGAAAAGAGAGCAAGAGGAGAAGAGTCAGAAGCTTATGGATATTCTTATCGCATACTCACATAGAGATATGTTCAGACTTGATAATAATTACTATCAACAAACGGCTGATAAAAAGTTAAAAGGTACAGAATTCTTTAAAGTTATAGACCAAAGATACTTACATGGGGCTAATACTAAGAGAGTAGAGATAAAAGATTACACTTTCCATGAAAAAGTATTGCCTTTACCTCCAAGAGAAGGTGGTCATGGACATTAACGCTTAAAATATAGAAGGAGGAAACTGATGAAAAAGAAGCTAACTTTATTTACTATATCGGCACTTGTTCTATCTTCAAATGCCGGGACAGATAACTTTAATAATGATGTTTTAGAGGCTAAGCAATTATCAAAAATAGACGCTCAATCTTTGTCTTCTGTCCCAGCTAAGAAGATTGTCTTGTATCCACAGTACTCAGTTCGTTTAAATGATAAAAATGCTAATGAAATAGTTGAAAAAGAACAACCTGTAGAGGCAGAAATTGCAGTAGGTTATAATCAAAAAGAAATAGGAATATTAATAAGATGGAAGGATGAAACTAAATCTGTTCAACCTGCTTTAGCTACTAATAAATACGGGGACGGTGTGGCTGTTGAATTTCCAACTGTTTATGGTAAAGGTAAAACCTTAGCTTATGTAGGTATGGGAGATGCTAACCATCCTGTCATGGTTTATTTAAAGAAGGCTGTTGAAGGAAAGGAATATAAAAAGTCCTTCATCTCAGAAGGCTTTGGAACAATGACGGAAATACAAGAAAAAGGCTATAACTTTACAATGCAGTA
Source organism: Sulfurihydrogenibium yellowstonense SS-5 (assembly GCF_000173615.1). Taxonomy (GTDB): domain Bacteria; phylum Aquificota; class Aquificia; order Aquificales; family Hydrogenothermaceae; genus Sulfurihydrogenibium; species Sulfurihydrogenibium yellowstonense. The sequence continues at coordinate 848 of NZ_ABZS01000007.1, forward strand.
TGACGATTCCAAAAAAGAATGGACCGCTGTAATCGTAAAACCATTAAAAACTCCAGATTTAAATCTTGCATCCGGCATGGTACCTGTTGCTTTTGCTGTTTATGATGGAGACAGTTTAAACAGAGACGGGAACAAGAGAATTTCTTCATGGAAGTTTATAAAGATTGACAAATTTAAAGCTGACCCAAGCTATGTAAAATACATTTCATGGGGATATGGAGAAATCGGAGACCCGGCAAGAGGGAAAGAGCTGATGGTTCAAAATGGCTGTAATGGTTGCCATAGATATGCAGACCAAAACACAGCACCGGAAGGCTTAGCACCAAACTTGTCTAAAATTGGCGGATATTCAAACCCTGTATATTTAAAAGAATCAATAATAAACCCTAATGATGTTGTGATTAGAAATCTAAACCCAAACAGGCATTACAACAAATCAGCTGAAAAAGATAAAATTGGCGCATATCCTAACAACGATATGTACACATGGTACATCAAGGATAATAAAGGAAAATTACAATCTAAAATGCCTCCATATGCACATCTGTCTGAGAAAGATATTGCTGATATTGTTGCTTATTTAAAAACTTTAAAGTGATTTAGGAGGTAGCATTATGAAAAAGATGATTTTATCAATATTATCTGTTGGTTTAATATCTTTTGGAATTGTTAATGCAGACGAAGTGGGTGAAGAAGTAGACCTTTCAAGCGCTGTTATTACTGCAAAATCTTGTGCAGAAAAAGCAAAAGAGTTAGGCAGTTTTGAGCTTTTATCGAGCTGTCCACCGGCAGAGGCTGCTCAATCTGGATATGTTATTTATGACGTAACAGAAAACACGTTTTATGCAATTGCTCCAAAGAACGTTTACTACTTTGAGTTGGATGAAGGTTTTGGTGGAAACATTGACGCAAAAGGAAAAATTGTTGGTAAAGAAGGTGATTTGCCAGTCTTAGAAGTTCAAGAGTATAAAATCTCTCCTAAACCAAAAGCTGGATTCTTTAAAGGTTGCTTATAAAGTTTTCAATCCCGGGATACTCCCCGGGGGTTTTTTAAGTTAGAGGATGGGCAACTAAGTAAATAAAATTTGCAGATATAAGAGAATTTAATATTTTTGGTGAGAAACTAGCGGTTTTTATAAAATTTAGATAAAGGAGATCCTTCGGCCTAAAGTCCTCAGGATGACAGGTAAAGGTTGAATGGTAAGCATTAAAGGAAAGATAACCTAAGATATCATTCTGAGCGAAGTGAAGAATCTTCTGTTTTTTCATTTAAAGAAACATTTAAGGAGGAGGTCTTTCAGCCTTCGGCTTTAGGATGACAAGTAAACATCCGGCAGTGTCATTCTGCAGCCTGAAACAGAATATCATTATCCTTTTAAACTTCTTAATGAATGACTTTATTAGAATATTCAAATTTTAATATGTATTTGCAAATGATAAGCAAGGGTAATAAAATTAATACAAATCAAAATGGAGGTCTGTTATGAGACTTGGGTTTTTAGTTGATTTAAGCAGATGTATGGGGTGTATGGCGTGTGCCGTGTCTTGTAAAGCTGAAAACGATGTACCTCTTAACAGCTGGAGACTAAGAGTTAAGTACATCGACCAAGGTGAGTTTCCTTACGTAAAAAGACATTTCGTGCCTCTGAGATGTAATCATTGCGAAAATGCTCCATGTGAAAGAATCTGTCCTGTTAGTGCTCTGCATTATTTACCAAACGGAATAGTTAACGTAGACCATAACAGATGCATCGGTTGTGCTTCGTGTATGATGGCATGTCCTTACAACGCAATATACATAGACCCAATAACAAACTCAGCTGATAAATGCACATACTGCGCCCATAGAATAGAAGTTGGCATGATGCCTGCTTGCGTAGTTGCGTGCCCTACCCATGCAAATATATTTGGAGACCTTGACGACCCAGAAAGTGAAATTTCTAAGTATCTAAAAGAACATAGAGATGTAATGGTAAGAAAGCCGGAGTTAAACACAAAACCAAAACATTTCTATGTTAGAGGTTCAACTGTTGCACTTGACCCATTAGCTTCTGAAAGACCTGAAGGTTATACTTTATTTACAGAAGTTAAATTCTTAGACCATATAGGAGGGCATTAAACATGTTGGGAGCAGAAGTAACTTTTGATGTTGCATTACCAAAGGTTGTTTGGGGATGGCTTGTTTCAACCAATATGTGGGCAAAAAGTATAGCAACAGGCTCTTTTTTAGTTGGATTGTACTTCATAAAAAAGTATCCTGAAAAAGATGCATTTTTTAGAAAATGGCTACCAATTCTTGGATTAATATTTATAGCTATAACGCTTTTAGTAACGGTTTTAGACTTGCACCACATGTTTAGATTCTGGAAAATCTTTGTATTTGCCCATTTTACATCAGCAGTTACACTTGGTGCTTGGGTGGTTTCTGCGTTTGTTATAGTTTTACTTTTATCTTTCTGGTCATGGGTTACAGGAAACAGAAAATTGTTTGATAAAATTGCAATACCGGGATTTATCATTGCCTTTTTCTCAACTATTTACACAGCCGGAATTATGGGGCAATCAACAGCAAGAGAGCTTTGGGTATTTCCTGTAGAGTTGTTCCAAATGTTATTATCTGCTGTTTTAGCCGGTTCTGCAGCTTATCTACTTCTTATGCAAATATTCAACGTCCAAATGGAAGATGTTAAGAGAGAATTAAGCTTTATTTTTATAGGTTCAGCGTTTTTATCTGCGGCAGGATATATTGGAGAGCTCTTATTTGCAAGAATGCACTCAGAATTTTCTCACAGAGCAGTTGAGATTTTAGCTTTTGGCGAGCTTGCTCCTATGTTCTGGCTTGGTATGTTCCTTACGTTTATCATTCCAATAGTACTAGTAGGAGTGGCTACAGAAAAGAAAAAGTATGAGTACCTAACCTTAGGCTCAATTTCAGCTTTAATAGGGCTTTGGCTTATAAAGCATAGCTGGCTTTTAGCTCCTCAAATGCTTCCTTTAAGCTAATAAATTAAGGAGGGATTAAGAAATGATGAAATTATCAAGAAGAAATTTTATAAAAGGAACAGCGGCAGCAGTTGGTGGAGTTGCTTTAACAAAGGGCATTTTTCAAAAAGTAGATGCAGATAATAAAGTTGCAAACAATGAAGCATTAACATTTGAACCTAAGCATTTAGATTACTACCCACCGTTTGAAAAATGGAACAGCTGGAAAGAGCCAGCAGGTGATTATTGGAAAAAAGAAGGTGGTGCATTAAGAGATGGTGTTAAGCTTATTGATTATATGATAGTTCCGACTGTTTGTAATAACTGTGAGGCTGCATGCGGTTTAACAGCTTGGATAGATAAAGAATCTATGACAGTAAAAAAATTTATGGGTAATCCATTCCATTCAGGTTCAAGAGGTAGAAACTGTGCAAAAGGTTACGCTTCTTTAAACCAGATGTACGACCCAGACAGAATACCATTCCCGTTAAAAAGAGCTCCTGGCAGCAAAAGAGGAGAAAATAAATGGGTAAGAACAACTTGGGAAGAGGCTCTTGAAACAATCGGCAAAAAGATGAGAGAGGTCCTGCTGAAAGGTGACGAGATCTCTAAAAAACAGATTAACTATCACGTTGGAAGGCCTAACGAAATGAGTTTTAACGTCAAAAGGGTTGTTTGGTCTTGGGGTGTCGACGGCAGAAACTCTCACACAAATATATGCTCTTCTAATGGTAGATTTGGAGCTATTATTTGCGTAGGTGATGACAGAACATCACCAGATTTTGGCAATTCTAAGTTAATTCTGTTAAACTCATCTCATGCAGCAGATGCAGGACACTACTACCAACAGCATGCCGGATACATAGCAGATGCAAGAGCTAAAGGAGCTAAGTTGGTAGTTATTGACCCAAGGCTTTCTAACTCTGCTGGAATGGCTGACCTTTGGATTCCAGCATGGCCTGGTACAGAAGCAGCATTATACATAGCAATTTTAAACAGACTAATCCAGGAAGATAAATTTGATAGAAAGTTTGTAGAAAGATGGACAAACTGGAAGCAGTTAATGAAAGATAAAGAGTATCTAAATTATCTTAAAGAAAATGGATATATTTCAGCACTTCCAAAAGGCGAAACCTTTGATGATTTCATAGAGCTTTTAAAAGATATGTATAAAGATTACACCTTTGAATGGGCTGCACAGGAATGTAGAATACCTGTTGAAATGATTGATAAACTCTACGAAATGGTAGTTTATGCAGGAAACGCTATTACAAATTACCAATGGAGAGGTCCTGCAGCCGGAAACAGAGGTGGATGGGTTGTAGGTAGAGCTATGAATATGCTTTTGACGTTTACCGGTTCTATTGGGTCTGTTGGTGGTGTAGGTTGGAAACATTGGCATGTTATAGATGTCGGTGATAAAGGTGGTGATGCATGCATGGCAGATAAACCAGACCCGGTAAAAGTTTGGAATGAATTACACTGGCCACCAGAATGGCCGTTGTCTTCTTATGAGCTTAGCTTTTTGTATCCGCATCTTTTGATAGATGATGAATGGAGAAAGAAATGGCAAGAAAAAGGATTAAAGATACCGGATAAGGTGGAGGTATGGTTTTCAAGAATTTACAACCCTGTATGGATTAACCCGGATGGGTTTAGATGGGTAGAAGTATTAAAAGATGAAAATAAATTTGGTTTAACAGTTTATATGTCTCCAAACTGGGCTGAAACAGCATTCTACTGTGATTATATACTTCCAATGGGATTAGCCGGAGAAAGACACGACCAACATTCTTCAGAAACAAAACCTGAAAGATGGACAGGATTTAGACAGCCGGTTTTAAGAGTTGCGCTAATGAAAATGGGATGGAAGCCAAACGACCCGGCGAAAGCTACATTAGAAGCACACAAAAAAGTAGGCCTTGGTGAAATTTGGGAAGAAAATGAATTTTTCATCAATCTTGCCTTTGCAATAGACCCGGACGGAAGTCTTGGAATAAGAAAATACTGGGAATCAAAACAAAACCCAGGAAAGCCGGTTACAATTGAAGAGTATTACAATGCAGCATTCTCAAAACTTCCTAAGCTTTCTGAAGTTTGCAAACAGCTTGGCATCACTCCGTATGAATACATTAGAGATAGAGGAGCTTGGACGGAAGAGACAAACATCTACTATGTGATGGAAAGACCGTTGCCTTATGACCAAGAAAAAGGTGTTTACAAATATAAAGGAAAAGAAATTCCAAAATCTGCTATTAAGATAGATGAAGAGCTTGGTATTGTTTATGCAGAGGAAGAAGGTAAGAAGCATACGATCGGTGTATACAAAGATGGAAAAATTCTCCAAGGGTTCCATACTCCTTCCGGACACATAGAATTTTACTCACCAACGCTAAAAGACTGGAAATGGCCTGAGTATGCAGTTTTATACTATCCAAAAAATAAAGAGCAAAGACAAAAAATGATTCATATCGTTAGCCACGTGCACCACGACTACATTGCAGAAGAGAATGCATTTGTATTAAACCCAATTTACAGACTTCCGTACTTAATTCACACAAGAAGTATTAACGCAAAGTGGTTGATGGAAATAGGACAGAACCATAACCCATTATGGATTTATGAAAAAGATGCTAAAAGACTTGGAATCAACAGAGGAGATGCTGTAAAAGTTTGGGTTGTAGATACATTAACAGGCATTAAAACCGGATACTTTGTAGCAATGGCAGTGCCAACTCAAGCAACAAGACCTGGCGTTGTTGCATGTTCGCACCATAACGGAAGATGGAGACTTGTAAACGAAGTAAAAATAGATGGATTTAAACATCCGCTTGGTGTAATGAGATTAGGTTCTGTGCTTGTTGATATTAAAAATGAAGGCTCTAAATATTTCATGAGAACAAAAGAGGGTGTAAAACCATTTGAATCATGGCAGTTCCCAGAATTTAACAAAGATACAGAATTGATCTGGTGGAAAGGAACAACGGGAGTATTCCAAAACGCAGTATTCCCAGTAAATCCAGACCCAATAAGCGGTATGCAATGCTGGCATAAGAAAGTATTAATAGAAAAAGCAGGTCCAGAGGATAGAATAGGTGATGTATTTGTAGACATTCAAAAAACATTTGAAGTTTACAAAGCTTGGAGAGATCAACTAACAAGACCAGCGCCAGGACCGGGTGGACTTAGAAGACCAAAATGGATGCCAAGACCATGGGTTCCATTAGCAGACGAAGCTTATAAAATGCTAGGGTCTGAATCTTAATAACCATACACAGGGACAGTCTTAAAAAGGCTGTCCTTATCTTGTTATAATTTATTATCAAATAATCTTGTGAGGTCAGCATGGACGATAAAATCCAAGAAAATCAAGGAAGAATAAATATGTATGCTTTTATATCAAGACTTTTAATAGAAGAAATTGATGAAAACCTTCTTGAAAAAATAAAAAATAATCCTGATTTGTTAGAACTTTTTCCAAACACAAAAGAATGGGAAGCTTTTAAAACAAAATCTACAAAGGAATTAATAGATGAAGATTTAAACGTTGATTATACGACGGTTTTTATACTAAACGCCTATCCTTACGAATCTGTATTCATGAATGACGAAGGACATATCAACCCAACGCCAACAAACCCAACATTGCAATTTTACCTTGAACATGGATATGAAATAGATTTAAACAAAACAAGAGTACTATCTCCAGACCATATAGCAGTTGAGCTTGAATTTATGATAACTTTAATCCAAGAGCAACTAAAAGCATATTCAATGATCGACCAAGAAGGAGAAAAAAAGGCGCTTAATCTTCAAAAAGAGTTTATGGAAAATCATATACTTCAATGGGCACCAATATATCTTATGGCTGCAAGAGATATGAGCGAAACTCCTTTTTATTATGATGTTTGTCAAATGGCTTTAGATTTTATCATGACAGACTATGAATACATCTTAGAACAATTAGAGGCTGAAAATGTCGGCAAGTAGATTAAACTTTGATATATATTCCTGCGTTAGAGTTTATTACAGATATGCAGACTGTAATAAATGTGTCAACGTATGTCCAACTCAAGCTATAAATATTGAAAATGACAAAATTAAAGTAAATTTTGAAAACTGCGTTGAGTGTGGAGCCTGCGTTGGAAACTGTCCAACTGAAAGTTATAAACTAAATGGTTTTGACTTAGTGGATTTTTATGTTAAGTTTACAGATTTAGATAAAAACTTCATATCATGTAAAGTAGATTTACCATGTTTATCAGCACTTGATGAAAACTATTTAGTCTCTATCTGTATAGACAAAAATTCAGATTTGATACTTGATATCGGGCATTGCGGTCAATGTCAGATTGGAAAGCAGTTAGATATAATAAAACGCAACACAGAAAAAGCAAACTATATATTAGAGCAAGCAGGTTTAGATTATAGAGTGAAATTAGAAGATATAAAATTTGAAAAAGAAGAAAAGCAAGAAAATAAAAGAAGGTCTTTTTTAAAGATGTTTGCAAAACAGACGGCAGCCTTAGCTTTTTGGGCTGTTGAAGATAAGTTAGAGCAGATAGTTGAAAATACAGAAGAAGAGGAAGAAAAACCTTACAAAAACATTGTAAGCGAGAAAGTCATCCCAGAAAAAAGAAAGATTTTATACACAGCTCTATCAAAGATAGACCCAACAGACAAATGCTTTGAAGTAGAAAAGATTGAATTTTCATCAGATAAATGGATTGACAACTCTAAATGTACAAACTGTTCAATTTGTTATAACGTTTGTCCAACAGGAGCTTTAACCCCCGATGATAGCAAATTAAAAGTTTTGTTTAGTCCTACTTTATGTATTAAATGCAGAATCTGTCATGACGTATGCCCCGAAAAATGTATCCATTTAGAAGAAAAACTATACTTAGAAGACTTTATTTCAGGAAAGTATAAAGTATTGGCTCAGCATGTAATGATACCATGCAGTGAATGTTTAGTCCCATTCTCATATAAAGGTGATACAACAGTCTGTCCAAGATGCAGACAGCTTGAAGATGAACTTAGAGAGTTGTTAAAAATCGGAGATTAAGTGAGGCTGCTTGCAAAAATCCACATTGTCATTCTGAGCGAAGCGAAGAGTCTCCTGTTTTTTCAAATCAAAAAAGACTTTGGGACTAAAGTCATCAGGATGGCAAAAAAGGGTAAGTTTACGAGAATTTTAGAAAAACATCTTTTGAAAATCAACAAATAAAGAAAAAAAGAAAGGGAGCTTTTAGCTCCCTTTGATGGATTAATTACTTCTTGAGTTCTTCTATTGGAATTAAAAAGTCTTCATTAACTGCTTCTTGGACGTTTTGAGATATTCTGTATGCACAGAACGAAGGACCACACATAGAACAGAATTTAGCAGATTTATACCCTTCCTGTGGCAATGTTTCATCATGATATTTTCTTGCAGTTTCCGGGTCAATTGCAAGCTCAAACTGTCTTTCCCAGTCAAATTCATATCTTGCTTTAGACATTGCATCATCCCATTCTTTAGCACCTTTTCTGTGTCTTGCAAGGTCTGCTGCATGTGCTGCTATTTTGTAAGCTATCAATCCTTGTTTTACGTCTTCTGCATTTGGAAGTCCTAAGTGCTCTTTTGGTGTAACATAGCATAACATTGATGCACCATACCATCCAGCCATAGCCGCACCGATGGCAGATGCAATATGGTCATAACCAGGAGCAATATCTGTTACTAACGGACCTAAAACATAAAATGGAGCTTCATGACACCATTCTTGTTGTTTTCTGATATTCATTTCTATTTGATCCATCGGAACGTGACCCGGTCCTTCAACCATGACTTGAACGTCGTGCTCCCATGCTTTCTTTGTTAATTCTCCAAGAACTTTTAATTCTGCAAATTGAGCTTCATCTGATGCATCATTTATACATCCCGGTCTAAGACCATCACCAAGAGAGAACGTAACGTCATATTTCTTAAAGATTTCGCAGATTTTGTCAAAGTTTGTATAAAGTGGGTTTTGTTTTCCGTGAACAACCATCCATTGAGCAATTATAGAGCCACCTCTTGAAACAATTCCCATAAGTCTATGATTTACAAGTGGCAAAAATTCCCTAAGCAAGCCAGCGTGAATAGTCATATAATCTACACCTTGCTGAGCTTGTAGTTCAATGATATCAAGAATGTCTTGTTCTGTTAGTTTTTCTATACTTCTAACTTCTTGTAAAGCTTGGTAGATAGGCACTGTTCCAACAGGTACTGGAGAGTTTTCTATAATTGCTTTTCTGATTTCATTAATATTTCCACCTGTTGATAGGTCCATTACAGTATCTGCACCATATTTAAGAGCAACTCTTAATTTTTCAAGCTCTCCTTCTATGTCTGAGACTACTGCTGAATTACCGATGTTTGCATTAACTTTACATTTTGCAGCAATACCAATAGCCATAGGCTCTAAGTTGATATGATTGATGTTTGCAGGTATAACCATTCTTCCACGAGCAACTTCATCTCTGATCAACTCTACTGGAAGGTCTTCTCTTTTGGCTACATACTCCATCTCTTCAGTGATGATTCCTTGGCGTGCAAAGTGCATTTGAGTAACATTTGGCTTTCCGATCCTTTTTGATACATACACACGCATATTTTTTAACCTCCAAGTTTAATAAATAATCCTGCATTAAGGAAGATGGCTTGGAGGTTTTCTCAAGCCCGCTTCCCTACGGCAGCATTACCTGCATCAGGTTCTAAGGGTATGTTCTCAGGCTGTCTTTTTAAGACAACCACCCCCGCGGCTTATTGCAACTTAATATATAACATATATTCAATTATTTCAATAGCTTTTGTATGCAAAACATCATAAATGTCAAGCAAAAAGTAATAAAGTTAAGATAAATGTTAACCATATCTCATAAAGCTTAAGCTACAAATCTAAATTTTTTATAGTCTAATGATTTAATACAAATGATTTAATATGCCTCGGGTGAGAAATTCAAATATAAATGGAACATCTAAAAAACTCCTTGGTGGCAGTTAAAATTTTAATAGCAAAAATTCTACTAAACATTCAATCAAAAAAGAAAGCAGGTAGACCACCTAAGGTATCTGATTTACAACTTGCAGCTTTATATATCACATCCTACATTTCAAACACTCCTATTCTTACACTTGCCAGATTTTTAATTTATCCTTCTATTCAATCTTGGCATCTGTTTAGAAAATCAAAATCAGAAAGAGTTTATAAAATCCTCAGAGAATATTGGCTAATTGGGTAAAAAGAAAGAGGAAAATATACAGCGAGCATTTGAAGAAAGAAATAGAAGACGAAAGTATTTACTATGGACTTTTGGATATGGTGGTTTGTGATAAAAATGGTATGGTTTATGATATATGATTGAAGCAGTAAATTCTCAAATCTTATCTATATGTATATGCTATTGGTTATAGCTTTTTTAGAAAAAGTAGACTATGGAGGTAATTTCTCGCCCAAGGTATAAGTGAAGAATTATGGATAAATTGAATATATGCATTCAGCTTCTGCCTTTCATTAAATCCTTGGTGTACCGGCAATTCATGAACTGTTCCAATAATCATCAACCTTTCACTTTCTCAATTTTTAACATTCTACTAAAATGTTATAATAAATAAATTATTAAAGATTTTAAAACAAAGGAGTTTTTAGAGGAATGGAAGATATTAAAAAAGTTCCAATAGAAGAGGAAGTTAAAAGTGCTTATATAGATTATGCAATGTCAGTTATTGCCGGTAGAGCCATTCCGGATGTTAGGGATGGCTTAAAACCGGTTCAAAGAAGAATTTTATATTCCATGTATGAGCTGGGCTTACTTCCAAATAAACCATATAAAAAATCTGCGAGAGTTGTAGGGGAAACGCTTGGTAAATTCCATCCACATGGTGATGCATCTGTCTATGATGCTCTTGTAAGAATGGCACAAGATTTTACAATGAGATATCCATTAATAGAAGGTCAAGGGAACTTTGGTTCAATAGACGGCGACCCACCTGCTGCTATGCGTTATACAGAAGCAAGGTTAACAAAATTAGCTGTTGAAATGCTTGAAGATATAGATAAAAACACCGTTGATATGATGCCTAACTTTGATGCTTCATTAGAAGAGCCTACGGTATTACCTTCAAAATTTCCAAATTTAATATGCAATGGAACAACCGGTATTGCGGTAGGACTTGCTACGAGCATTCCACCCCATAACTTTACAGAGGTAGCAGAAGCTTTAAAATACTTGGCAGAATTTCCGGATGCTACTATAGAAGAGCTGTTTAATTTTATAAAAGGACCGGATTTTCCAACAGGTGGAGTAATCACAAACACCAAAGAAGAGCTAATTGATATATACAAATCATCAAGAGGTTCAATAACAATAAAAGGTAAAGCAAGAATAGAAAAGCTGCCAGGAAACAGACAAAGGATAGTTATCTATGAAATTCCATACCAAGTTAACAAAGTTGAACTTATCAAAAAAATAGCGGAGCTTGTTAGAACAGGAAAAGAAAAAGGAATATCAGACCTAAGAGATGAATCAGACAGAACAGGAATTAGAATTGTAATAGAGTTAAAAAGAGATGCAGATGCTGAAAAAGTCTTGAAGAAACTATACAAAAGCACGCCTCTAGAAAAGAACTTTCCGGTAAATTTAACAGTGTTAGTAGATAAACAGCCAAGAGTATTGAATTTAAAAGAATTACTTCAAGAATTTATAAAACACAGAATAGAAATTATAACAAGAAGGACGTTATTCGAATTAGAAAAAGCAGAAAACAGATTGCATATTGTAGAAGGGCTGATTACAGCCTTAGAAAATGCAGATAAAGTTATTGAAATAGTTCGTTCATCCAAAGATACCGCACAAGCAAGAGAACTGCTTACATCGCAGTTTAACCTATCTGAAACACAGGCAAACGCTATTCTTGACATGAGATTATCAAGATTTACATCCTTAGAAACACAAAAGTTAAAAGATGAAAGCACAGAGTTAAAACAAAAAATAGAAAGATATAAACAAATTCTTTCAAGTGATGACGAGAAAATCAAAGTATTCATTGAAGAGACCGATGAGTTAGTTAGAAAATATGGGGACCAAAGAAAAACAACTATCGCAACAGAAAAAGAACTTACATTTAAAGAACATTTCATGTTTGCTATTTTAAATACAGGAAGAATTGTCAATTATAAAGTAGAAGATGAAACTTCAAAAGCTGACATTTTACAAAGAATTATCAATAGCCTGTCAATATCTCTAACGGAAGGAGAAAAGATAGTCTCTATTCAAGAAGTAGAAGGGTCTAAACCGATTGCTTTCTTTACAAAAGATGGAAAAGCTTATTGGAGCTTAGTTATAGACCTTCCAAAAGGCGAAGATAAGCTAAATATTGAAGGTGAAATAGTTGGAACAGCTTATCAAGGAGAAGGTGAAGAAAACAGAGTATTTTTAATAACAAAGAAAGGTATTATCAAAAGAATGTCCGATGAAGATATATTCTATAAGTCGCAAGGGCATATGGTAATGCCGTTAAACGAGGGTGATGAGCTTGTAGTGGCAGTTGCAGATAGGCATCCTTCCTACATTGGAATTTACACAAAAAATGCGGATTTACTCTTATTTGAAAGAAATGAAGTAAGAATTACAGGAGACAAGGCAAAGGGTGTAGAAGCTATTGATTTAGATGAAAATGACGAAGTAGCAGGAGCATTTTTCTTAAATGGTCATGAATATCTATTAGTATCTACTTCTTTTGGTTATATGAAGCATGTAGAAAAGACAGAGTTTCCAATCAAGAAAAGAGCACAAAAAGGTCTTATGGCAGTAAAATTAAATAAAGGCGATTATGTAGTGTCAATATTACCTGTTAATGAATCTGATGAAGTATTGATTAATACAAAACGTGGCAAACTCTTAAAGTTAAAAATTGATAAAGAAGCAATACCTATTGAAAAGAGAACATCCTTGGGTAAAAATTTATTTAGATTTGAAGCCGATAGAATTGTGAATGTGTTAAAACTTCCACTTTTTGAAGAGAGTAAAGAATGATAAGAGTTTTATACATACTTGGCATAATAATAGGACTTTATGCAATTTTTAACAATTTGCCATACATTTTTAGCGTTAATTTTTCGGATCCGGGACTGGCTATAGCAAAAATTTTAGTTTCTCTTTTTCCTGTAATAGCTGGCGGTGTTATTGTTTATGTTTCCGGATATAATCTGTATTTGAGTTTTAAAAAGAAAGATGAAAGTAAAGAGGGGTAAGAAGTAAGAGATAGAGTAGATTCTTTATACAGCTTCCGGATAACAAAAAACAGGATTAATAAATGCAAACTTATCTTGTATCTTATTATTCGTTGGTGCTCCAAAATTTTTATTAATGTTACCCTTGTTCGTTATCTTGAAGACTTTAGCCCAAAAGATCTCCTTTTTTTTAAAGAATGCAAATCAGTAGAGGCGATTTATGAATCCTCCTTACAAAGGTAAAGTTGCCATTCTGCAGCCGGCGAAGAATCTCAACCTCAAAGATGTCATTCTGAGCGAAGCGAAGAATCTCTTTTTTATCATTTTTAAAAGAGGAGATCCTTCGGCCTACGGCCTCAGTATGACAAGAAAAGGTAAAGCTTACGAGAATTTTTGGAACACTCGCACTATAACGATAAACATCGCCGCTAAATTGAATTTATGCTAAAATTTAACATAAAAATACGAAATATGGAGTTTTTTCATGAGAAGTGATGAGATCAAAAAAGGTATAGAAAGAGCGCCACACAGAAGCTTACTTAGAGCCTGCGGACTTAAAGAAGAAGACTTTGGAAAACCATTTATCGGGGTTGCTAACTCTTACATAGATATAATACCCGGACACGTTCACCTGCAGGAATTTGCAAAAATTGTTAAAGAAGCTATCAGAGAAGCAGGAGGAGTTCCATTTGAGTTTAACGTGATTGGTGTTGATGATGGAATAGCAATGGGACACTCCGGAATGTTCTATTCATTACCAAGTAGAGAGCTAATAGCTGATAGCGTAGAAACGGTAGTTCAAGCACATAAATTAGATGGGTTGGTATTAATACCAAACTGTGACAAAATTGTACCTGGAATGATAATGGCTGCTGCAAGGGTTAATATTCCTACAATCCTTGTAAGCGGTGGACCTATGGCAGCAGGTCATACATCAGATGGAAAACCAATAGACCTTGCTACTGTTTTTGAGGCTGTCGGTGGAATAAAAAAAGGGTTGATAGATGAAAAACAGTTAATAGACATAGAAACTCATGCTTGTCCTACATGTGGTTCTTGTTCTGGAATGTTTACTGCAAACTCTATGAACTGTCTTGCAGAAGCACTTGGTATAGCACTACCCGGAAATGGCTCAATTCTTGCTATAGACCCAAGAAGAAAAGAATTGGCAAAACAAGCAGGAAGACAAATAGTAGAGCTTGTTAAAGCTGGATTAAAATTTAGAGATATAGTTAATCAAGAAACTATTGAAAATGCGTTTACTCTTGATATTGCAATGGGTGGCTCATCAAATACTGTTTTACACTACTTGCCATTGCACACGAAGCTGGAATAGAATTCCGATGGAGAAAATAGATGAAATTTCACGAAAAACACCAACTCTTTGTAAATTAGCTCCGGCTTCACAGTATCACATGGAAGACTTAGATAAAGCTGGTGGAATTTATGCAATCTTAAAAGAGCTTTCTAAAAAGAATTTACTACATTTAGACAGACCGACAGTTTTGATGAAAACTATTGGAGAAGCAATCAAAAATGCAGAAATAAAAGACACAAATGTAATAAGACCCATAGATAATCCATACAGTGAAACGGGTGGTCTTGCGGTACTATTTGGAAATCTTGCACCGGATGGAGCGGTTGTAAAGGCTGCTGCAGTAGACCCAAAAATTTTAGTCCACAGAGGAACAGCTGTAGTATTTGATAGTGAAGAAGAGGCAATAGAAGGCATTACAAACGGAAAGGTAAAGGAAGGGAACGTTGTTGTGATTAGATACGAAGGTCCAAAAGGTGGACCGGGAATGAGAGAGATGCTGGCTCCTACTTCAACAATCATGGGAATGGGACTTGGAGATAAAGTCTCATTGATCACAGACGGAAGATTTTCCGGGGCTACAAGAGGAGCTTGTATAGGACATGTTTCTCCAGAAGCTGCAGCAGGTGGTCCTATCGGAATTGTTCAAGACGGAGACGAAATTTTAATAGATATTCCAAATAGAAAAATTGAACTTTTGATATCTGAGCAAGAGTTTGAAAGAAGAATGAAAGAGTTTAAGCCAAAGAAAAAAGAAATACCAAGCCCATGGCTTAGAAGATACTCTAAATTTGTCACATCGGCAAACAAAGGTGCAATTTTAAGCGATGAATGCAGTTAAGGAGAGTTAGATGAAAGCCATTCAAAGCGCAGAAAGTGTATGTCTTGGACATCCGGATAAAATAGCAGACATAATAGCAGATGCTATATTAGACGACCTTATTTCAAAAGACCCCTATACAAGAGCATCGATAGAAGTGTTAGTAACGATGGGGCTTGTTCATGTTGCAGGAGAAATCTCAACAGATGCATACGCTGATATACCAACCATCGTAAGAAATACATTGATAGAGATAGGCTATACTAAACCAGAGTATGGATTTGACGGATACACGGCAGGAGTAATTACAACCATAAACGATCAAAGTCCGGAGTTATCCCTTGGACTCCCTTCAGATAAAGCCGGGGATAGCTGTATAGTTATAGGATATGCTACCAGTGAAACAGAAAACTACATGCCGCTTGCGTCTAATGTTGCCAATGAAATAACAAAAAGAATAAATACATTAAGAAAAGAAAATATAGTCCCATTTTTAAGACCGGATGGTAAAGCTATTGTGTCTGTTGAATATGAAAACGGAAAACCTAAAAGAGTAAACAGCATAGCAGTTATGGTCCAACATGAGCCATATATAACAGAAAGAGAAATAAAAGAAGTAATTATGGAAGAAGTTATAAAAAAGTTAAAGTATAGTAATTATATTGACAATAAGACTAATATTATTATTAACCC
>NZ_ABZS01000006.1 GCF_000173615.1 Sulfurihydrogenibium yellowstonense SS-5
ATTGAGAGATATCTATTCTACTGCATGGATACCAAGTTCATTGGCTTGAACAAGCGTTGTCCCGCTTCCGCAAAAAGGATCTAAGACTATATCTCCCGCCTTAAAGTAAACTTCCTTTTTAAAAGAATCTGTATGAGAATCTAAGAAATATTCAACTAATTGCGGAATAAATTTACCTTTGTATGGATGGATTCTATGAACGTGTTTTGTCCTTTCCGCTTCAGAGTATTCTGCAAAAGATAAACTCCAGTTTATATTTTCTTCTTTCTGCTGATTTATTTTGTAAGTCTTATCATAATATTCTTTAAGCTCTTTTAAACTTACTAAAACTTCCCCGTTATTTCCATATTTTCTAATTCTTCCATATTGAACCAAATAAGAGATATTTGAAATTTTTATATCTTTGTTTAAATAATTTGAAGCCCAAGTTGAAGCTTCTTTTAAGCTTACAAATCTATCTTCCATCAACATCACATTTCCTCTATAACGCTCAATATTTCTTTAATAATTTTATTCCTGTCTTGCGCTTTTAAAATAGGTCTTCCGACAACTATTATATCTGCACCATCTCTTAGAGCTTCTTCCGGCGTTGCTATTCTTGTTTGGTCATCCGTTTTTTCTTTTGTAAGTCTTATACCCGGAACAACTGCAATAAATGGTTTTTGTATATGTTCTTTTAAAAACTTTACTTCATGACTTGAGCAAACTATTCCATCTGAACCATTGCTAACTGCCATATCTGCCAATCTATAAGCCAAATCTGGGACTGATAAAGAAGAGCCAAGTAATTTTGGATAGTTTTCATCATGACTTGTTAAGATAGTTACAGCTAAGATTTTTAAATCTGTTCCTTCTTTTGCTTTTACAGCTTGCTGAATCATCTCTTGACCGCCAAGAGAATGTATCGTTAAATAATTAACACCAATTTCTGATACAGCTTTTACACCGTTATAAACAGTGTTTGGTATATCGTGAAGTTTTAAATCTAAAAATATCTCAAATCCTTTGTCTTTAATCTGTTTTACAAAATTAATTCCACCTTTAATAAAAAGGTTATAGCCTATCTTAATGATAATTTTATCTTGGATTTCATCAACGATTCCTAATGCTTGGTTGATATCGCTTACATCAAGAGCAAGAGCTAACTTTTTCAAAATTTAAACTCCTATTCGTTTATAATTTTATAATTCTACTACAAGAATCATGCCAAAATCAAATCTCATTTTCTACCGGCAGATTTTTTAATCTCATCTAAATGAATTTTGTAATAGATAGTCTAAAGCCCACCTTCTCAAATCTTACATCTCATTGATTTTAATCTACCTTTCTTTTATACTATAAACACAAAAACAAATTCACGGTAAAAACACTATGCTTAAAATAAAAAAACAGCACATAGAAGAGATAAAAAGGCAGGCAAAAGAGGGATATCCTCTTGAAATCTGCGGATTTTTGATTGGAAAAATGGATTATTCATCCAATACAAGAGAAGTTTTAGAAGTTATCCAGGTAGAAAATCAAAACAAAGAAAGGGCAAATGACAGGTTTGATATATCACCAAAAGATTATATGAAAGTTGAGCAGTACGCAGATAGTAAAGGTTTGCAAATTGTAGGAGTTTATCATTCACACCCAGACCATCCGGATAGACCATCGCAAACAGATTTGCAGTTTGCTTTAGAAGACTTATCTTATATCATAGTATCAGTACAAAATGGAGAACCTGTATCCTACAAAAGTTGGTACTTAGAAGATAATAAATTTGTACAAGAGGAAGTAGATGAAAGTTAATTTAAAAAATTTTAATTTAAAAGAGCTTGAAAATTTTGTAGTAGAAAAAGGCTGGCAAAAGTTTAGAGCTAAGCAAATAGCAAAATGGCTGTATAAGAAAAAAGCCAGCTCTTACGATGAAATGACTGATTTATCAAAAGATATAAGAAATTACTTGAAAGAAAATACAGAATTTAATGCTTTAGAATTGGTTATGTACCAGCAATCAAAAATAGATGGAAGTATAAAATTTTTATGGAAGCTTAAGGATGGAAACACAATAGAAACCGTTTTGATAAACGAAAAAAACCACAAAACTTTGTGTGTTTCAACGCAAGTTGGTTGTGCCGTAGGTTGTAAATTCTGCTTTACTACAAAAGACGGACTTATCAGAAATTTAGAAACAGCCGAAATCGTTGAGCAGTATATTAACGTTCAAAGATTCTTAGGAGATGAAGAAGAAAATAGAATATCAAACATAGTTTACATGGGAATGGGTGAGCCTTTGGCAAACTATGAAAATGTAAAAAAATCTGTTCAAATCTTTACCCATCCTGATATGGTAGGATTATCCCATAGAAAAATAACAATCTCTTCAAGTGGAATACTTCATCAGATAAAAAGGATGTACGAAGATAAAGAATTCCCAGAAGTTAAGCTTGCAGTATCATTAAACGCATCAAATCAAGATCAAAGAGCATTTTTAATGCCAATATCACAAACAAACACACTTCAAGACCTTATGGATCTATTAAGAAGTATACCACTTAAACCGGGTTGGAGAATAACCCTTGAATATGTTTTAATAAAAGGTGTAAACGACTCAGAGCAAGACGCTAAAAGACTTGTAAATCTTTTAAAGAAAGACAAACACAGATTTAAAGTAAATCTGATACCATTTAATCCGTATCCTTCAGCAGAATTTGAAAGACCAGAGGAAGAAAGAGTTTTAAAGTTTGAAAAAATTCTTTGGGATAACAATATTGCTACATTTATTAGATGGAGCAAAGGAAGAGATATAGACGCTGCATGCGGACAACTAAGGAAAAAAGCGGTAGATTTGATAAATGTTTGATTACATAAAAGGAAAAATAACAAAGAAAGGTAAAAATCATATAGTCATAGAAAAACTTGGATTTGGTCTTTTAGTAGAAGTTCCGGACAGTGAAAAATTCAAAGAAAATATTGTCTATACTTATTTGCTTGTAAGGCAAGAAGATGTAAAACTCTTAGGATTTGTTTCAGAAGAAGAAAGAGATTTATTTTTAAAGCTCATTCAAATTCATGGCGTTGGAGTAAAGCATGCACTAAGTATTATTTCTAATTTTTCTGTAGAAGAGTTTATTGAAATTATAGAAAATGGAGATGTTGATAAGCTTACAGAAATTCAAGGAATAGGCAATAAAACAGCACAAAGAATAATAGTAGAGTTAAAAGGAAAGATAGAGTTTAGCGAATCAGATGAGCTAAATCAATTAGTTTCTGCATTGGTAAACTTAGGATATGATAAAAAAGAGTCTGTAAAAGTTGCAAAAAAAGTTTTGAAAGAAACAAAAGACATTAAAGAAGCGTTAAAAAAGGCAATTTCCATATTAAGTAGTTTTTGAAGTGATTTTTAAGAAATGATAAGAAATTCAATAAAATTAGGAAATTTTTCGTATGATTGTAGAATGATAGCTTTGGATAACTTTGCCATCCTGGAGACTTTGATCTGAAGATCTCTTTTTTAAATTCTATAAAAGACTACCGATTTCTTATCCTTTATTGTTTATACCTGCCTGCCAAGATTGTTTATTTTCTTCATAGAATTTTCTTCCTTTCTCTGTTATCTCCCAAATTCCCCGTGGAGAATCTTTAGCAAGAAGTCCTTCATTGACCATTGTATTTCTTGCCCATTGGGCAGTATTTTCCCATCGTTTCTGTTTCGGATTAGATGGAAGAGGTTCATAATCATAACTATTTAAGATATTTTTCATTTTTTCATGCACAAGGTTTAAGACATCTTTCATCTCTGCCTTTCCGCCTAATTCAATGACAGATTCTAAAATAGGCATTACATAACTCTCCTCAGGAGTTCTCAATCCCCTCTCAAGTCTTCCTTTTGCCTGTCTTTTCTGCCCACTGGTTGGTATTCTTTCACTGAAAATTGTTTGCCATTCTCTTTGAAGTGTTTTTACTTTTTCTCTAAAATATTTTAATCGTTCGCCATATTCAATAAGTGTTTTTGCTTTATCAAAATCCCGAGTTTTAAAAGATTCTTCTCCTTCCTTGCTTATCGTATTAAAAACTTCTTCAATCTCTTCAAGCAGTATTTCAAAAGCAGTGTTTACTTCATTTTTATCCATTATATCCTCCTTCAATTATTTTTATTTCTTCTTCTGTTAATCCGTAAAGCTTGTAAACCAGCTGGTCTATCTCATGCTCAAGATTTTTTACATGTTGTTGTTTTTCTTGGTTTGTGTCATAATCTTCAGATTGGGTAAGGCTTAGGATTTGGTCTACTTTTTGGACTATTTGGTCTGCTATGTGTTGGTTTTCTTTTGTGATTGGGGGAAGAGGGAGTTGTTCCATAAAATAACCTGATACATAAATACCTTTTCCACCAAGTTTGTGTATTGATTGTCTAATATACCAATCTATTAATTTAGAATTTGCAACACCTACAATAAATTTTAGATTACCACCAATAAGCATAAAACAAGTCTTTAATAGATAAATACCTTGAGGCACTATTGCCATTTTAATTTTATCAGAGGTTTCAGCCCACACTATCTTTTCTTTTTCAAATTCTGAGTAGTAATCACAATGTCTTAATTCCCACCAGTAATCGCCTTGATCGTCTCTATCAAAAAGTCCTTTACCTTTACCTTTTACATTAGAAAAGCTCATAAAATGATTGTATAAAGATGAAAAACTTTCTTTAAAAAACTCCTCTGGATTTTTTCTTCCTCTATGCTTGTTAGTCCAGCCAGCAGGTATAACTATTATCCACAATCCCGCCCACTTATACCTCCACCTCTTAATATCTCTACCTCTCAAAACTGGCTTAATAATCTCTTCTGTTCTCTTTCTCTCTTCTTCATCCTTACAGTTTTCTAAAATTCTATTTCTTGTTTCTGTGTCTATTATGAAAGCATCATTATAGCCTGTTAATACTCCTCTATAAATCTTTACATTCCAATCTTTTAAAGATTTTCCTACTTTTTCAATCTTGTCTTTTAAACTTAAAACACTTTCATCTCCAAGCGTCCAAGCATTATCAGAAAGCTTATTTTGATACATTGTTTGCCATGTTCTAAGTTCCTGCCATGTATCTACCTGAGACCAACTATCTAAATACTCAACTCCTTTGCCAGTAGTTAGTTCAATCAACTTTGATTTACCTTTTCTTAAATACTCCTCAATATCTTCAATATCACCTTTAACCTCTAAAAATCTAAAAACATGATCCTTGCTTGGCTTTTCCTTTCTAAAAATCAAAATGTTAGTATCTACCGTTTGCTCAAAAACTTTATAACCACTAAAATCTATAATCTCTAAAATAGCTGTTTTTTCTTTTAAAAACTTCCTTAACTTCTCTCCATACTTAGCTCTCATCCATTTGTTGCTTGTTATGTATGCTAAAATTCCTTGCTCTTTTAATAACTTATAGCCTTTTTCATAGAAATAAACATAAAGGTCTGCTGTTGATGTAAAGACTTCGTAGTTTTGTTTTTGTAAAATTGGTTTAATTGGTTTTATCTTTTCCTGTCTTACATACGGCGGATTACCAATCACAATATCAAAGCCATCAACTACTCCAAACATCCACTCTGGGTCAAACCAATCAGCAGATGCATTTTGGTCAAAAATATCAAAGTTAGCTATCTTTTCAGCTACTTTATCACTCCAACCATCATTAATCAAAGCATTCTTTAGCTTTTCTCTCAGCTCTTTATCTTTATTCTGCAATTGAATTTTTTCAATTCTTGACTTAATTCTAAAATATCTATGTCTTAAAAACTTCAGCTCTTGCTCTAACTTTTCTATCTCCTGACTTCTTAAAGATTTTTGAATGGGCTTTTCTAATCCAATCAAAGCATTTGCAGAGATAAACTTAGTCTCAAGATTTGGCAAGGTTAAAATTCCAAAGTTTGGCTTTTCTCTATCTACTTTCTGGTCTAATATCAGAGATATAAAAAATCTTAGCTTGCTAATCTGTATAGCTATTGGCTGAATATCTACTCCATATATACAGTTTTCTATGAGATATAGCTTTCTTGCATAGTCTGGATAGTTTATGCTTTCGTCAAAATGTTCTTTCACTTCGTTTAACAGCTCTTTTAAAGTGTTTTCATCTTTTGCTATTTCTAATGCTTCTTTGCTTTCTTTCTTAATTCTATCTACCTGTATCTCATACCAAACTTTATTAGACGGGTCAAGCTTTTGAAGTAAAAACACAAGCTTATGAAGAATTCCCATCGGAAAGGCACCGGAGCCACAGGCAGGGTCTATTATCTTTACTTGGTCTATTGCTTGAATTAGTTTTTTTCTTAAATCATCTGAAATTTCTAATTCATTATCAGAATAAGAGAATAGGTCATCAAGAATATTTTCTGCTTCCGGTACTTTTGTTTTTAGATATTCTCTTAGACTCTCTTCTACCATATAATCTACTATCTCTCTTGGTGTGTAGTAGCTACCTGTTGCCTTTCTTGCTGTTGTATTAGTTTCTGGATTGTAGCTTGCAAGAAGATTTTCAAATACTTTTCCAAGCAGCTCCGGGTCAAGGGCTATCTCTTGGTCTATTGGAGTTGCTTCATCTGTTGTAAAGTTATAGCTCTTTAAGATATTAATAAGTCCTCTAACTTCTGCATTTTTGCTTAAACCATACTTGGATAAATCAACTGTTTTTCCTTTTTCGTTAAAAAACAACTCATCACTGATTTTAGCTTGTTTCTTTTCATTTCTTGAAAATCCATCTATATAAACTTTATCTTTATCCAAACAATCAAAAAGTCCACCGTTTATAAATGGAATGTCTTCAAACAGCTTTTTAGCTTCTTCTTTACTTATCAAAAACTTATCTTCATACCTGTATAAGCTTTTTACTCCAAAGTCTTTTTTGTTTGCAGGAAAGCCTTTATCTTCAGCCCAGCCTCTTTCTTTAATAGGTCTGTTTAGTGTTGCAAAGAATAGATTTTGTAAAATTGCATTATAGTAGTTATTACCTTTGCCAAAGTCTTTGACTATGTTTTTTAGCTCTTTTTCATCAAATAACTTGTCTGGTACTAAACCTTTTTCTTTCAAAAACCATATAAAAATTAATCTTGTTAAAAGTCTGATTAAGCCTTGGGCGTTTCTGATTTCTCTGTCTTTTTCCGGGTCATCAGAATATTTATAATCATCAGGAAATTTAACTTTATCAAGTGCGTAGTAATACCAATTTTGAAGGTCATCATAAAACGCTTCCGTGATAGGTTGAGTGCTGAAAGCTTGTTTTATAGACTCTAAATCTGTAAAATCACATTTTTTAAGCTGATTTATAAACGTTTTGTTTGGTAAATTTGGACTTACGTAAAATGTAAATCTTTTGTAATGGCTATACGTTACCTTTGTGCCATGGGTAGTTTTAAACACAAAAGAAAGTCTAAAGTTTTTGTTGTCATCATAAAATATAAACAGCCCATAAAACTTTTGACCTAAAAGTCTTTTAGCAATATCAAACTGTCTTTTCTTACTTGTCCTTTCTGTAAGATTATCAATTTTGATAGCAAAGACTACCAAATCTGAATTTTGCTTTAATCTGATATATCCAATTTCTTTTATGTCTGATACGCTGTATTTTTCTTCAATATCTTGAATGTCAAGAACAGGCTTTATATCAACAGTAAATCCTTTGTCTAATAAGTATCTTTCTAATTTTTCAAGTGAAAAATCTCTTGCAAGGTCTGAAAGTTTATTTTCCATCGGCTGATTTTCTCAATCTTTTATTTAATGTTTAGGATATTATAGCATTTAAATATACGTTTGGTGAGAAAATCAATAAAAAACAAGAGATTCTTCGCTTCGCTCAGAATGACACCGTTAGGTCGTTCTTTGTCATCCTGAGGCCGAAGGCCGAAGGATCTCATCTGGTGCCATTCTACAAATCGGCGAAAAATCTCTAACTTTTACCTTCTACATCTCATCTGTAAACTTCTGATTTTCTACTGCCATAATAACTTCTTGATTTTCTAAATCTAACAATTTTAACTGACTTTCTACTCTCTCTATAAAATCTTCTCCAATCTCTTTTTTAATCTCTTCTAACTCTTTTTTTACTTTTTCTATGTTATCAGAATGCTTTTCAATCTTGATTATTTTTTGCAAGATATACTCTGAAAGGCTTGAATACTCCTCAATATCCTTAATTAAAGCTAAAACAAAGGATTTTAATTCTCCAATGTCTTTATCTTTCAAGTCGTTTAATAGATTAAGAGCTTTTTCTTCTATGGCTCTTGGTTTAGATTTTCTTTTTGTGTATGCTTTTTTATCAAAAACTATTTCGTAATTACTCCAAAAATCCTTTGATACTTTCAATCTTTCTGTCTCCGGAGTAGCTTTTATCTTTTCATAAACTTCTTCAAAGCTTACCGTTTTTGGTTGTCTTTCCGCATAATCTTTATAGCCTACAAATAAGTCTTTGCCTTTTCTTATAAAGACCATAAGCTCGTTTTTGTCGGACTTTTTGGCGGTTTTTACTCTTTGAGGCATGTTTTGTATTTCTTTTATAACCTCTGGATGGCTCTCTTCTATCTGGCTAAGTTCATCTCTAACTTTTGTAAAAAAGCTTTCTTCTTTATCTTCTTTGTATTCGTTTAATCTCTTGTAGAGTTTTGATGGTTCTGGCTCTTCTGATGGGTCAAAGATTTTAGCATCTTCTCTAAGTATGCTATGAATCATAAACATCTTTGTTTGAGCTATTTCTTTAGACCTTACTATATCGGCTCCTTGTTCTGTTGGGAAGAAGTTTACTATGTATATCTCATCGTATACTTTTTTACCTATTCTGTTTATCCTTCCAACTCTCTGTATAACTCTAACAGGGTTCCACGGTATATCGTAGTTTATAACTACTCCTGCTCTGTTTAGGTTGTATCCTTCAGAAAGTTTATCCGTTGTGAGAAGGATTTTATATTTATTTTCTTGGTATTTATACTGTGCATCAAAATTTTTTGCTATCTCTTCAAAGGTTGTTTTTCCTATGTTTCCGTAAGCCACTAAAACTTTATCTTTAAAATGTCTTTTAAGTGTTTCCTCTAAATGTTTTGCAGTGTCTGTATATTCTGTAAATATGACAACTTTTCTACCTTCTTTCAAAAACTCTTCAATGCCTTTTATAAGTCTATCTGCCTTTGGGTCGTTTTGTGTAAGTTTTAATTCTTCCATCTTCTGTAAAAACTCATCAAACAGCTTTATATCGCTTTGTATGTCTCTTATGAATTTGTCTTTTTGCTTAAACTTGCTTAAGTCGTAAACTTTGTAATATTCAGCGTTTGTCTTTTGCTCTTTTAAATTTTGCTCATATTTTTCAAGCTCTTTCAAAATCTCATCCGAGTCTTTCTCTGCTAAATCTTCCATTAGTTTTCTATCAAGGATAAACTTATTTGTTTTTTTGATAAAATCTAAGGCTGTTTCATGAATGCTTTTAAATCTTTTTATACTTTCATAAAATGAGCCAAAGCTACTTTCAAATCTTTTAACTAAGAGCCTTCTCATAAAGTCGTAAAGGTTTCTTTGATACGTAAGTAAAAAGCTCTCTTCATCTTTTAACTCAGGCTCATCATCATCTTTAATACCTTTTTCATATTTAATTGGAATGTAGATGGCACCTTTGAACCTTCCTCCCAGCTCTTCTTCGCCAAAAGCTGATATAACTTCATCATAAAATTCTGACTGCTCTTTTGTAAGCTCATAAAACCATTCTATTGGGTCTTTAACTTCTGGCAGGTCAATCTTTTCTTTGTAATGCTTCAAATCAAGTCTATTTCTTCTTATTACTACCGGTTCAAGTATTGACCTAATATGTCTTGCTAAATCCTTAGTCTCTGTTTTTACGTTGTCTATTTCTACCACTACATTATTTTTACCAAAAATTTCTTTGTAGTAGTTTAAAGCTCTTTCTCTTTTTTTCTTGTTTGGAGAGTTGTAATGGTTTTTTATGTAAGAAAGTTTATTAAAAAGGCTTTCATACTCTTCAAATTTAGATTTAAGGTCTTCGTCAAATACAATGGTTGATTTTTTTGGTATGGTAAAGAGTTTTAAAAGTGCGAAAATGTCAGATGGTCTGTTGTTAAAAGGTGTTGCTGTTAGAAGTAGGGCGGTCTTTCCTCTGCATATCTCTTTAAGATAATGATAGCTAAGGGTGTTTTCATTTCTAAATCTGTGTGCTTCATCAACTATTACAACCTCTATATTATCATGTTCTCTAACAAACTCTAAAGCTTTATCTAACTTTCCAACAGAAAAAGCCTCCCAACCATACAGCTCAAAATCTTCTAAATACTTTTTCCATCCTGTAGATTTGTCATCAGGTCCAATAAGATGAGGCGGTGCTATGACTATACCTCTTTTTCCTAATGCCTTCGCCACCATGCACGCAACGACGGTTTTTCCAAGACCTACAACATCCGCTAAAATCGTTCCACCGTGAGATTTACAGTTTGCAACAGCTTGAGAAACAGCTTCTAATTGATAAGAGTAAGGTTTATAACCTTTTCTTTCCATAAGCTTTACAAGGTCGTTAAACGTATCTTTTGTTTTATGGGTTTCAATGTATGTTTTTAGTAGATAAACATAAGCTGAAAATGGGCCCACATCTTTCAAAGCAGTCTCATTTTTTATAGTGTAAACAAGCTTTTTCACATCATCTTCTGACAATGCTATTGAATCTTTCCATAAATCATCAAAATACTTTTCTGCCTCTTCAAATCCATAGTCTTTTATCTCAACGTTAAACTCATTTTGACTTACAAGTCCCGCCCTTGTTAGGTTGCTGCTGCCTGTTATAAAAAGAAGGGGTGCAGATGTTTCTTTTGTTTTAAATAAATAAAGCTTTGAATGATTCGGCTCCCAGGTCTTTCTTATGACTATTATTTTTTCTTCTAAAAGTTTTACGAAAAACCTAACTTGCTCGTATATATCTTCATTATCTAACTCTTGACTTGTGAATGCTGTCTTTATAGAGTTTATTAAAGCTTGAAAATACTCGTCTTTACTTTTAAGCTTTGTTGCTGCTTCATACAGTCCATAGCCACCTTTGTCTACGTTTAATCCAACTAAGATTTTTATATGCTCCTGTGAAAGCTTGCCTTCGTCGTATAGCTTTTTTAAAGTTTCGTAGAATTCTTTTATCCCTGAGAAATAGAAAAACCCAACAAGAAATTTAAGCTCTGTGCTGACTTCTATAAGCTCTTGCAGTCTTTTTTTAAGGTCTTTGTTTCCATGATTGGTTATAAATGTGCTCAAGGCTGTAAACCTCTTTTATTAATCTACATTAAAAATTTTTACATATATTATATACGGCTGAAAATTCAAAAGATGCGAGAAAATGAGAAGTGAAAAGTATTTTTAGCCCTTCATATGTCATCTATCACAACATTTCACAATATGACTAAAGTTTCATCATTTTATGGTAAAATATTAACAATTTTTTATCAAAATGAGGTTAAAATGCTAAATTTTGCTGGTAAAAATGCACTCATAACAGGCTCTACAAGAGGCATTGGTAAAGCGATCGCAGTAGAATTTGCAAAGCTTGGAGCTAATGTAATCATTACCGGTAGAGATAGAAAATCAGCTGAAGTTTTGGCAAATAATATTGAAAAAGAATATAACGTTAAAGCATTTGGAATAGATTTAGATTTGACCGGAGATATCTCAGAAAGCTTTGAAGAGATAAACAGCTTTACACAAGGAAAAATTGATATACTTGTTAACAATGCAGGAATTACAAAAGATACACTTTTTATCAGAATGAAAGAAGAAGATTGGAACAGCGTTATCAATGTAAACCTAAACGGTACGTTTAAAGTCACTCAACAAGTTGTAAAACTAATGATTAAACAAAGATATGGAAGGATTATAAATATAAGCTCTATTATTGGTTTTATTGGAAATATAGGACAGGCAAACTACGCAGCTACAAAAGCTGGATTAATAGGATTTACAAAATCCTTAGCAAAAGAACTTGCATCAAGAAATATCACAGTTAACGCAGTTGCTCCCGGCTTTATAGAAACTGATATGACAGCAGAACTTCCGGAAGATATTAAAGCTCAATATCTTAAACAAATACCATTAAACAGATTTGGAAAGCCGGAGGACGTTGCAAACGTTGTAATATTCTTAGCATCCGATTTGGCAAGTTATATAACAGGTGAAGTTATTCACGTAAACGGTGGAATGTATTAAAAAATTTCAAATATAGGAGGTAATAAAAATGTCGGTTGAGCAAAGAGTAAAAGAGATTATAGCAGACCAACTTGGTGTTGATATTGAAAAAATCACACCTGAAGCAAGATTTGTAGATGATTTAGGGGCAGATTCTTTAGACGTAGTTGAATTAATCATGGCTTTTGAAGAAGAGTTTGGCATTGAAATCCCGGATGAAGATGCTGAAAAAATAGCAACTGTTAAAGATGTTTTAGATTATATTAAATCAAAACAAGGGTAATAGATATGAGAAGAGTCGTCGTTACTGGTTTAGGGGCTGTAACACCAATAGGTAATAACGTAAAAGACTTTTGGTCAAATCTTGTTGCGGGTGTTAGTGGTATAGACGTAATCAAAAGGTTTGACCCGGTTGCTATAGGATTACCTGTAATCATAGCCGGAGAAGTTAAAAATCTAAATCCAGAGCAATTTTTAGATTCCAAGGAATTAAAAAGAATGAGTGATTTTGTTAAGTTTGCTGTAATAGCAGCAAAAGAAGCAATACAAGACTCTGGATTAGAACTTGACAAGATTGACTTAACAAAGGCTGGTGTTATAGTCGGAACCGGTATCGGCGGCTTGAGGGATATTGAAGAACAACAGAAAGTAGTGATGGAAAAAGGAGTAAGGAGAGTTTCTCCTTTCTTTATCCCTTCCGGAATCTCTAATATGGCGTCAGGTTACATATCCATAGAGTTTGGGTTTAAAGGTCCGAACTCTTGCGTTGTAACAGCATGTGCGACAGGAACACATTCTATTGGCGATGCATTTAAAATAATTCAAAGAGGTGATGCCGACATTATGATAGCAGGCGGAACAGAATCTGCTATTACACCGCTTGGAATTGCCGGATTTGCTAACATGAAAGCTTTATCAACAAGAAATGATGAGCCTCAAAAAGCATCAAGACCATTTGATGCAGAGAGAGACGGCTTTGTAATGGGTGAAGGTGCCGGCATATTGGTTTTAGAAGAGTTAGAACATGCAAAGAAAAGAGGAGCTAAAATCTATGCTGAAGTCGTAGGATATGGATTGACAGGTGATGCTTATCATATTACAGCTCCATGTGCTGATGCAGATGGTGCAAAAAGAGTTATAATGATGGCTCTTAACGATGCAAGAATCAACCCAGATGAGGTTGATTATATTAACGCTCACGGAACATCTACTCCATTAAACGATAAAATAGAAACATTGGCAATAAAGGAAGTATTTAAAGACCATGCATACAAACTAAAAGTTAGCTCAAACAAATCAATGATAGGACATCTTCTTGGTGCAGCAGGTGCAGTTGAAGCAGTTGCAACTGTTTTAACTATCAAAAATGGAGTTATTCCACCAACGATAAACTACGAACATCCAGACCCTGAATGTGATTTAGATTATGTGCCAAACAAAGCTATAGAATATCCTGTAAAAGTTGCAATATCTAACTCATTTGGATTTGGTGGAACCAATGCTTGCTTAGCATTTAAAGCTTTTGAAAATTGAATAAATTGATATGGAAGAAAAAAACTACGAATCGGTCGGAGAGTTTAAAGATAAAATAAAACAGCTTGAAGAAATCATCGGATATACTTTTAAAGATAAATCTCTACTGTTAGCAGCCATAACTCATAGGTCTTTTGTAGCTGAATACCATAAAAAAATACAAGATTATGAAGTTTTAGAATTTCTTGGAGACGCAGTTATATCTTTAATCATCAGTGAAATCCTTATAAAACAGTTTCCCTATGCAAGAGAGGGAGAGCTTTCTCAGTACAGGTCTGCTATTGTAAGTGAAGCTTACTTGTCAAAATTGGCAAGAAATGTAAATTTCCAAGATTTTGTTTTGATAAGCAAAGGTGAAAAATACCAAAAAGGAGCAGAGAGAGAGTCACTCCTTTGCGATGTGTTTGAAGCAGTTTTTGGGGCAATATACACAGACTGTCAGTACAATTTAGATATACCAAGAGAGATATTCAACAAAAATTTTAAAGAAATAGTCATAAATGACATACAGCAGGAAAATCTACCAAGAGATTATAAATCTCTTTTACAGATAGAAACTCAAAGACTTTATGGTAAAATACCAACATATAAATTAATCTCATCAGAAGGTCCAGAGCATGATAAAACGTTTACAGTAGAATGTCATGTTGAAGAGATAAAAACAACAGGAAAAGGAAAATCAAAGAAAGAAGCAGAAGCAAAGGCGGCAAAAGAAGCGTTCAAAAAACTAAAATCCGAAGGTAAGCAGGAATGAGACTTGGAGTTAATATAGACCATATAGCAACCCTTAGAGAGGCAAGAAAAACAACAGAACCAGACCCAGTAAAAGGAGCTTTAATAGCCATTGAAGCAGGAGCTGACCAAATAACATTACATCTAAGAGAAGACAGAAGACACATACAAGATGAAGACTTATTTAGATTAAAGTGTGAATTAAAAGACACAAATATCCCGATAAATTTAGAAATGGCACCGACCTATGAGATGCAAAATATAGCATTGGAAGCACTACCAAACAACGTCACCTTAGTCCCGGAAAAAAGACAAGAAATTACTACAGAGGGCGGATTGGATGTTGTGTCTATGTTAGATTATCTTAAAGATTTTATCAAACCAATTAAACAGCAAGGTATTACTGTTAGCTTATTCATAGACCCAGACTTTAAACAGATAGACGCATCTGTAGAGATAGGTGCTGATGCGATAGAGATACACACAGGCGAGTACGCAAATGCTTATGGCAAAAACGTAGAAAAAGAACTTGAAAGAATAAAAAAAGCTGCAAAATATGCTAAGGAAAAAGGTCTAAAAGTGTATGCAGGACATGGTCTAACGTATCAGAATGTTTCAGAGATAGCAAAAATAAAAGAAATTGAAGAATTAAACATAGGACATTCTATTATTTCAAATGCTATATTCTTAGGATTATACGAAGCAGTAAGGAGGATGAAAGAGATAATCTTAAATGCAAGGAAAGAATTAAAAAGTGAATAGGTTAAACATTAATGAATACACATTAAGCGTTGCTTAAAATAGGTTGTTTATATATGTTGGGGTGAGAAATTGGTGATTTAATAGAATTTAAAAAGAAAATCCTTCGGACTTACGTCCTCAGGATGACGACCAAAGGTTAAATAATAAGCATCAAAGAAAGGAGAGCCTTATTCGTCATTCTGAGCGAAGCGAAGAATCTCATATTTTTATTAAATTTCTTACCCATCGTATAAAGAATACAATATATTTGATGGTTTATTTACTTATATCATCAAAATAGTCTGGAGGAAATAATAAATGTGCGGAATCGTTGGTTATATAGGACATAGAAAAGCAGTGCCAGTGCTGCTTCACGGACTTCAGAGGTTAGAGTATAGAGGGTATGATTCTGCAGGTATCGCTGTTTTAGATGAAAATAAAAAACAGATAATTATCGAAAAGCAGGTTGGTAAGGTAAAGGACCTACAAGAGTATTTATGGGGTAAAGATATAAAAGGTTCAATTGGTATAGCACATACAAGATGGGCAACCCATGGGCCACCATCCATAGAAAACGCCCATCCACATATAAGTAAAAGTGGAACCATAGCAGTAGTTCACAACGGAATTATAGAAAACCACGCTTCATTAAAAGAAATGCTTATAAAGAAAGGTTATACTTTTAAATCCCAAACAGATACAGAAGTAATCGCACATCTTGTAGAAGATTTATACGATGGAAATCTTTTAAATACTGTTTTAAAAGTGGCAAAACAGCTTGAAGGAGCTTATGCTATTGGAGTTATCTCTACCTTAGAGCCGGATAAAATAATTGGACTAAGAAAAGGTAGTCCTTTAATCGTTGGACTTGGAGAAGGTGAAAACTTTATAGCTTCAGACATACCGGCGGTTTTAGAATACACTAAGAGATTCATTACTCTTGATGATGAAGAAATAGCAGTTTTAACAAAAGATAAAGTAGAAATTTACGATGTAAACGGAAATAAAAAAGAAAAAAAGCCGTTTACTGTGAACTGGGACATAGCTGCTGCTGAAAAAGGTGGTTATAAACACTTCATGTTAAAAGAAATATACGAACAACCAAGAACAATAACAGATACGCTTACAGGCTTTTTCTCAAACTTAGATAATCCTGTTTTTAGACAGTTAGATAGAATTCAAAACATTGTAATCATAGCTTGTGGAACATCATACCATGCGGGATTGGTCGGCAAATTCTGGATAGAAAAGTATGTAAAAATACCGGTTGTAGTTGATTATGCTTCTGAGTTTAGATACAGAGACTTTCCGGTTTCAGATAAAACATTGATTATAGCAATCAGCCAATCTGGAGAAACGGCAGACACAAGATTTGCAGCAATCGATGCAAGAAAAAAAGGAGCAAAAGTTCTGTCTATCGTCAACGTAGTAGGTAGCTCTTTATCAAGAGAAAGTGATTATGTTTTATACACCTACTGCGGTCCGGAGATTGGAGTTGCAGCAACAAAAACTTTTACAGCCCAGTTAATTACGTTATTGCTTTTTGCTTTAAAATCAGGTCTTGAAAGAGGAAATATAACAGCGTCAGAATTTGAAGAGTATCATAAAAAGTTAAACCATTTACCAGTACTTATAAACGATGTTTTAAAAGAAGATAAGGTCATAGAAGAAATATCTTATAAATACCATAATGCTAAGGATTTTCTATTCTTAGTAGAGGTTTAAATTATCCTATAGCGTTTGAAGGAGCATTAAAACTTAAAGAAATCTCTTACATCCATGCAGAAGATACCCTGCCGGAGAAATGAAACACGG
>NZ_ABZS01000005.1 GCF_000173615.1 Sulfurihydrogenibium yellowstonense SS-5
GTTGACCTTGCCGGTTTATGCTCAGTAAAGTATTGACCGTATACTTCATTAACTTTTGCAAAATCGTTTAAATCTTTTAAATAGATCGTTGTTTTTATTACATGATTAAAGTTTAATCCTGCTTCTTCAAGAATTGCTTTTATATTTTCCATAATGACTTTTGTTTGTTCTGCAGCATCTTTGCCTGCAAGTTCATTTGTTTTTGGGTCTATTGCAATTTGTCCTGATAAAAATATTAAATTTTCATACTTAACAGCTTGAGAATATGGACCTATTGGCTTTGGTGCATTTTCTGTGTATATTACTTGCATCTTAAATCTCCTTGAGATTTATTTTTCCTTCATATATAGCTTTACCAACGACTACACCAAAAATTCCAAACTCTTTTTTTTCATAAAGCTTTATTACATCTTCTAAACTGCCAACGCCACCTGATGCAATTACCGGATGTTTTAGATTTTTTGCAAGTTCAACTGTTGCTTCAACGTTTGCTCCTATCATTACTCCATCTCTGCTTACATCTGTAAATAAAAATCCAAATATATCTAAATCATCATATTTTTTAGCAAATTCTAATGGTGAAACTTCTGTTTTTTCTGTCCAGCCTTTAATGGCAACCTTTCCGTCTTTTGCATCTATTCCAACAATTACTTTATTTGGAAAACTTTCAACTATTTTATAAAACTCCTCCGGATTTTGATAAGCTAAGCTACCAATTACAACTCTTTCAACGCCTAAATCTAAAACAGCTTTAACAGCTTCAAAACTTCTAAGTCCACCGCCAAACTCTATTGGAATATTAATAGACCTAACTATGCTTTCTAAAATTTTTATATTTTTTGACAGTCCTTCTAATGCACCGTCTAAATCTACAACGTGAATATGTTTAGCTCCTGCATCTTCAAAATATTTTGCCATATCAGCGGGATTTTCATTATAAACTTTCACTTTATCAAACTCACCTTTATAAAGCCTTACAACTTTTCCATCCTTTATATCAATAGCCGGAATAATAAATTCTTTTAATGTCATCAAATACTCCTTATTACTAGATATGTTAAAATTTTATCATAGTTATAAAAGGCAAGGAAAAGTGCTTTAAAATTTTTACTAAGTCTAAAAATTGATTAACTTTCCAATCTGTCATTTTGAAGATGGCGATGAATCTTCGCCTTTATGCCCCTATTTTGTCATTCTGAGCGAAGCGAAGAATCTCGTGTTTTTGTTTTCAAATCAAAAAATCAAAACATGAGATCCTTTAGACTAAAGCCTTAGGGATGGCGGAGAAAGTGAAGAGTATCGGCAATTCACGAATTACCATTACACATTATCATGTTAGCAGCTCTTTTATTCATAATTCTAAATCCATAGGAAGAATCGCATACATAAGAATGTTTGCAAAAATCCACACAGTCATTCTGCAGCCGGTGAAGAATCTTGACCTCAAAGACGTCATTCTGAGCGAAGCGAAGAATCTCATGTTTTTTTCTTTTCAAGTCAAAAAATCAAAAAAAGATCCTGCGGACTAAAGTAGTCGGGATGACACGGAAATACAAATTTACAAAAATTTTGGAACATCCTTAATCCTCAAGATGACACGAAAAAGTAAGCTTTACAAGAATTTTGGAATACTCTCACATTCTCTTAAAACTTACAATTTATGTATAATTTATTACTCAAAACAAAAATTTTAATCAGATAAAAAGAGGTGGAGCTTAATGATAGCAAGCATTTTTAAAAACCTCTGTCCTAACTGCAGCGGAGATATTACGTCGGAAAGATTATACAAAGGCTTTCCTTGTGACAAATGTTTACCACAAGAGCCAAAAGAAGATGTTTGCGATGTTTTAGACAAAGGAAAGTTTAAAAAATTATGTGATATTGATGATGAAGTTAACAATTGGCAAAACTTTTTTAGAAAGCTCATAGGTTCTCATCCATGGAGCTTACAGATAACTTGGGCTAAAAGATTTTTCTTAAATCGTTCTTTTGCACTTTTAGCACCTACCGGCATAGGTAAAACTTCTTTTGGTCTATCGATTGCATCGTATATAGCACAAAAAGATAAAAAATCTTACGTAATTCTTCCAACAAAACTGTTAGTCAATCAAACTGTAAAAAAACTTACTCAAATATTCAAGCTAAAAGAAGACCAAATTCTATTTTTTGGCGAAGAAAACAAAAAAGAAAAAGAAGCCAAATTAGAAAGATTTAAAGATGGAGATTTTTCTGTACTGATTACAACTTCTATGTTTTTATACAAAAATCATGACAAGATTCCAAAAGATTTTTCTCTCGTGTTTGTTGATGACGTAGACTCCTTCTTAAAAACCGCAAAAAACATAGACAAAGCACTTTATTTACTTGGCTTTGATGAAAAGGATATAAACCTTGCGTTAGAAGTTATCAAACTAAAAGCAAAGCAGAATAAGACAGATGAAGATTGGAACAAAATAAACCAGCTTACAGAAAAGCTTAGAAAGATAGAAGCAAAAAGAAAAGGTGTGCTGATAGTTTCATCTGCAACTTCAAACCCAAAGTCAAACAGAATAAAGCTTTTTAGAGAACTTCTTGGCTTTGAGGTAGGAACTCCAACATTTTACTTGAGAAACATTATAGATTCTTATGATGATATAGAAAATCACGAATTATCAGAGCTTATAAAAAAACTTGGGAAAGGTGGGCTTGTATTTATACCTTCTGACAAAAAGAAAGAATATACTGAAGAAGTTAAAGAATATTTAACAAAAAAAGGAGTTACGGCTGCTACCTACGAAGAAATTGACGACGAAATCTTAAAGAAATACGAAAATGGAAAGATAGATGTTTTGATTGGTATATCTTCTTACAGAAACCCATTGGCAAGAGGCATAGACCTTCCTCATGTAATCAGATATGCAATTTTTTATGGCGTTCCAAAGATTGTACTATCATTAAAATTTGAATCAAACCTAAGCCATCTACTTTGGGCACTTAGTTCTATAAGAGCATACATTTTGAAAAAATTTCCACAGTATGCAGTCCAAATTGATAAATGGATAACTCAATTAAAAAAATATCAGTATCTAACAGAAGAATTTTTACAAAACAATCCAAATCTAAAAGAAAAAGTAGATAATCTAAGATTGGAAGTAGGACAGTTTTTAAACTCAGAAGAGATAATAAATCTTTTAAAGGAATCTAACGAAGTTACCCTTAGAAAAGATGAAGATGGATATAAGCTCGTCGTATCTGATGTAACAGGATACTTGCAAGCAAGCGGAAGAACTTCCAGAATGTACAGCGGTGGAATCACAAAAGGATTATCAGTAATTTTGATAGACGATAAAAAAGCCTTTAATCATCTGCAAAAAAGAGTCAGATGGTTTAGCGATGATATTGAATTTGTAGATTTTAAGTCAATCGATTTAGACAAAATTCTTAAAGAGATAGACTTAGACAGAGAAAAGGTAAGGAAGATACTAAAAGGTGAGATTAAGTTTGAGAAAGTAGAAAGCATCTTAAAGCCAGTTTTAATAGTAGTAGAATCTCCAAACAAAGCAAGAACCATAGCAAACTTCTTTGGAAAAGCTATAAGAAGAAGAGTAAACGACCATGAAATCTTAGAGACATCAGTAGATGATAGATACTTAATGATTACTGCATCCTTCGGTCATATTCTTGACCTTAATAAAGAGCTTGGATATCATGGAGTTTTTGTAAAAGACCATATTGAACCAGTTTATGAATCAATTGAAGGAAAGGAAGAAATCATAGAAAGCATCAGGTCTGTAAGCTTTGAGAGTTTAGAAGTATACGTTGCAACAGACCCGGACACAGAAGGCGAAAAGATAGGATGGGATGTTGAACTACTTTTAAAACCTTACGTTAAAAATATTCAAAGAATGGAATTTCATGAAGTAACAAAAAAAGCAATCATTAACGCAATTAAGAACCCGAGAGATTTTGATGAAAATTTAGTAAAAGCCCAAATAGTTAGAAGAGTGGCAGACAGATGGGTTGGGTTTGAATACTCTCAGCTACTGCAAAAAGCTTTTGGTAAAAATTGGCTTTCGGCAGGTAGAGTTCAGACACCTGTGCTTGGATGGATTATAGAAAGAGAAAAAGAAAGAAAGCAAAAAATTTACAGAATAACAATCACACTCGGGCAAAACAGTAGAAAACTTGAATTGGACATAGACTATCAAAACAAGCAAGATGCAGAAAATATCTTTAATAATCTAAATAACATTGAAATTATTGTAAAGGAAATTAAAGAAGAAGAGAAAAATCCTCTTCCACCATACAGAACAGACACAATGCTAAAAGATGCAAGCGATAGATACAGATTTTCGCTCCCAAAAACAATGGAATTAGCACAAGACCTATTTGAGCTTGGATATATTACATACCATAGAACAGATTCAACAAGAGTTTCTGATGTTGGTATAGCTTTAGCAAGAGAGTATATAGAGGAAGCATTTGGAAAGGATTATTTCCAGGCGAGAGTTTGGGGAGAAGGTGGAGCTCATGAATGTATAAGACCAACAAGAGCAATGGAAACAGAAGAGCTAAAATCCATGATTTTAAGCGGTCAGTACGAAGGCTTAACCTTTGACCATATAAAGCTTTATGACCTTATCTTTAAACGTTTCATAGCTTCTCAAATGAGAGCTGTTAAGTTTAAAGCGAAAGATGTAATCATAAAAGGCTTTGGATTCGAATTAGAAAAAGTTTTACATACAGATATTATTCAAGATGGATGGAATAAAATATTACCAGCCGAACTTCATCCAGATTTAGAAGGAATAATTGATATAAGCAATAATAAACAGTTTAAAATCGTACCAAAAGCATTCCCATTTACCCATGGAGAACTTGTATTTAGAATGAAAGAAAGAGGCATCGGAAGACCTTCCACGTATGCAACAATCATTGCTAAACTTCTTGAAAGAAAATATGTAATAGAAAAGAAAGGGTTACTGTTTCCAACTTCTATGGGTATAAAAGTTTATCAGTATTTAAACAGCTTAGAGCATGTAAGAGAGTTTTTATCAGAGGAGTTTACAAGAAAATTAGAAGAGCTTATGGATAAGGTAGAAGTTGGCGAAAAAGATTACGAAGCTATACTTTTCGAATTGTTTGAAAAAATTAAATTAAGACATGATAGCTGAGATGTTTATTTTAGAATTCTTTACTCGACTGCAAAACGACGATAATGTTTTCTTGTTTATCATCCAGCAGCAAAGTGATGGGTCTTATACAAATAGTGTAAAATATAGATTATAGTTTTTGCATACCTTGGGGTGAGAAATTAGCAGTTTTTATAAAATTTAAAAATAAGATCCTTCGGCCTTACGGCCTCAGGATGACAAGAATAATCTAATTTCGTCATTCTGAAGCCGGCTAAGAATCTCATACTTTTTTGAATTTCTCATCGAAATACATTTGATAAGTCATAAAAATATAACTTTAATGGAGGCTTAAATTGGCTGAGGAAAAAAGTAAATTAAAAGGATTAGAAAAAGCAGCCATATTATTGTCTATATTACCAGAAGAAAAGAATGTGAAAATTTTTAAACATCTTAAACAAACAGAACTTGAGAAGATTATCAAAGCATTACTCACATTAGAAGAGCCGACAAAAGAAAATATTAAAGCAGTTATTCAAGAAGCATATAAAAATTTATCAGAGGCAGCACCTTTAAAACTTCTTCCGGATAATATAAAAAAGATACTAGAAAAAGCGTTGCCTCCGGAAAAAGTTAAAGAACTGTTTGAAGGCTTGGTAATGGCTGAAGAAGGGAAAGCAGTTTTCCAGGAAATTGAGAAGCTTCCTGCAAAGGTAGTAGCAAACCTAATTAAAAATGAACATCCTCAAGTTATTGCTTTAATATTAACACAGCTAAAACCACAAAAGGCAGCAGAAATAATCCAATATTTACCAAGAAGGCAGGGCATTTCTAACATCCAAGAAGAAGTTATAAAAAGAATTGCATCCTTAGAAAAAGTTTCATCTAACATGATTAAAACCGTTGCTGATTCTTTAGAAGAGGAACTATATACAATAGGAGCTGGAAAAGAAGAAATGTTGAGCGGAATTGATGTTTCAGCAGAAATAGTAAACAACTTACCAAAAGATTTAGCTCAAGAAATACTTGATGAAATAAGAAAAGAAGCACCTTCTCTTGCAGACAGTATAGAAGAGCGTATGTTCAAATTTGAGGATATTATTAAACTTGATAATAGAGCTATTATGGAAATTCTCAAAGCTGTTGATAAAAATGACCTACTTATTGCTCTTAAAGGTGCTCCACAAGAAATTATTGATAAATTTACTGCTAATATGTCAAAAAGAGCTGCTCAAATGTTTTTGGAAGATATGGAAGTGCTTGGTCCTGTTAAAAAATCTGATGTTGAAAATGCAAGGAAAAAGATTATACAGGCTATTAAAAATCTCATACAATCTGGCGTTATTGAATATGGAGCAGGTGGTGAAGAAATGTTATAATTAGGTTAGGTCAAAAGAGGTGGCAAGGATGTCTGACTTTTTATCTCAGGATGAGATAGATGCATTAATAGGTGGAGGTAAATCTTCTCTAGCTGCAGAAGAAAAAATAAAAGAAAAGCCATTTGATTTTAGTAGACTTGAGAAGATTCAAAAAGGCGGATTTCAAGGGTTAGAAGTTTTATTTGAAAAGTGGGTGAAAATCTTTAGAGAAGAAATTAGGGCTGAATTTCCTGTGGTAAACATGGTCTCCAAAGGTAAAATAGCAACAATGAGATTTGGAGACTTTATTGGAAAAATTCCGCTGCCGGCGTCGTATACAATTTTTAATATGAAGCCTTTGAAAGACCCATCACTTTTGATCATAGACTCTCGCGTTGTTTTTAACTTAGTAAGTGCTTTGTTTGGTGGAGGAGCAAGACCTTTTAAGATTGAAGGAAGAGAATTTACAAAGCTTGAAATCAGAATAATTGAAAAATTAGTAGACATTGTTTTGGGAAGTTTTGAAAAGATATGGAAAGATATATATCCAATTGAAATTGAAAGAAAGAGTATAGAGTTTAATCCAATTTTGGTAAGAATAGTATCTCATGCAGAAAAAGTTATTGTAGCAGAAATTATGATAGATATTGAGGGTTTAGAAGTTCCTTTAACATTTACATTCCCACAAATGCTGTTTTTACCCATCAAAGATATTCTTTTTACAGATACATTTGGCTCTGAAGTATCACCTGAATGGAGAAAAGAACTTATTAAGAAGTTATTAAAAGTGAACCTTAACCTAACATTAGAATTAGATAAATTTAGTGTCTTAGTGGAAGAATTTTTAAACTATGAAGTTGGAACAGAAATAATACTAAACAAAAAACAATCTGAAGAATTGGACTTAAAAGTTGAAGATAAGGTTAAATTTAAAGCAAGCATAGGCAAATTAGACAAAAAATTCGCTGCAATGATAACAAAAATAATCAAGGAGAACGGTAATGGAGGAAATGGATAAACAAGAGAATAAACCTGAAGACAACCAAGAAGATTTAGCAGCTGCTTGGTCTGAAATGTTAAATGAAAGTGAGAAAAAGGGAGGGTCGCAGGAAGATTTGGCAGCTCAGTGGTCTGAAATGTTGAATAAAGATAAAAATGAATCTGTTGACGCAGATATTCATCAAACGCTGTTAAAAAAATCAGAAAAAAAAGAAAGCTTTACAAAAGAAGAATTTAGTCCAGAAATTTTAAATAAACTTGATATTCTTTTAGATATTCCTATTACAATTACAGTAGAAATAGGCTCAAAATCTATGCCTATAGAAGAGATTTTGAAACTTGCTCCAAGTTCTGTGATAGACTTAGACAGATATTTAAATGAACCTATAGATTTAAAAGTAAATGGTGTTCTTGTTGCAAAAGGGGAGCTTTATCAGGTAGATGATAATTTTGCAATAAAGATAACTGAAATTTTGACGAAAGAAGAAAGGGTAAGACTTGTTTCAAGTCAAATAAGAGGTTAAAAAAATGGCAATAAATTTTCAACCAATTTATATTCTTGCTTCAGGTGGAGAAAGAGCTACAGAACAGCTTGATACAACTACAAACAATATAGCCAACAGCAATACGCCCGGCTTTAAAAAACTTCTCCTTAGAGAAATGAGTCAAAAAATACCAGAAAATAAAGGAAAAGTTGGAGATCTACTTGTTTTTCCACGTTTTATGGATAGTCCGGTTTTAAACTTTCAAGGACCATTAATTAAAACAGAAAATAATTTAGACTTAGCGATTGTAGGAGATGGATTTTTTACAGTTGAAAGCGCTATAGGAAGATACTACACAAGAAATGGTCATTTTTCAATAAATCAGGAAGGCTATTTGGTAGATGTAAATGGTGCTTATGTTTTAGATGAGAATTTTAGAAGAATTCAAATTCAGGATAGCAAATTTCAAATAACGCCTAAAGGCGAGATTTATCAAAATGGACAGATTACAGGAAGAATAAGAGTAGTTAATTTGCAAAATTTACAAGCTGTAGGAAGCTCATACTATCAAGGACAAGAACAGCAAACAACCAACTTTGAAATAAAACAAGGGTACCTTGAAGGAGCAAACCTGAATGTTGTTAAAGAAATGGTTGAAATGATTAACAATCATAGAAGATTTGATATATACATGAATCTTGCAAAATCTCTTGATATGTTAGAGGGTAAAGTTAACGAGATTGGAAAAGCATAAAAAGTTAAGGAGGTACTAAAATGTTAAGAGCATTATGGACATCAGCGTCAGGGATGGAAGCACAACAGACAAATTTAGATGTGATTTCTCACAACATAGCTAACGTGAATACAGTTGGATTTAAAAGAAGTAGAGCTAATTTCGAAGATTTGATCTATCAAGATGTGAGAGACCCGGGTGTTTTAAGCTCAACTCAGAATAGAGTTCCGGCAGGGATTCAGATAGGTTTAGGCGTGAAAGTGTCTGATGTTGCAAAAATGTTTTCTCAGGGAAGTTTGATGAAAACAGATAATCCTTTGGATGTTGCGATACAAGGTGAAGGATTTTTCAAAATAGAAATGCCTGATGGAAGCGAAGCTTTTACAAGGGCTGGAAATTTCCAACTAGATAACGAAGGATATATAGTAAATCCAGAAGGATATAGATTAAGTCCAAACATACAAATTTCAGCTCCAGAAACAGTTTTAAACATTTCTATAAGTCCAAATGGAAAAGTTATCGTAGTTAGAAATAGCGGTGGACAACAGACAACGGAAGAAGTTGGAAATATAAAGCTTTACAAATTCATAAACCCGGCGGGACTTAAAGCAATAGGGGGAAATCTATTTAAGTATACAGAAGCTTCCGGACAACCTATAGAAGGAGACCCAAATACTGATGCTTTTGGAAAGCTTACACAAGGATTTTTAGAAATGTCTAACGTAAACATAGTAGAAGAAATGGTAAATCTAATAGTAGCACAAAGAGCTTACGAAGTTAACTCGAAAGGTATTATTACGGCAGACGAAATGCTTAGGACCGTAAGTACATTGAAAAGTTAATAATTTTTAGATTAATGCTTTGGGTAAAAAATTAGCGGTTTTCATAGAATTTAAAAAGGAGATTCTTCGGACTTACGTCCTCAGGATAACAGGAAAAGGTTGATTGCAAGCATCATAGAATTCGTCATTCTGCAGGTGGCGAAGAATCTCCTATTTTTATTGAATTTATTACCTAATGAATAATTACTTTAATGAGAGATTGATAATTTTTAGAAGATTGAATAAATTAAGGATAAAAAGATGAGTGCAAAACTTTGGAACATAGTTTTATTGCTTGTTTTACTTACAATTTTTTATGTAAAAGCTGGCGAAAGGCTTGAAAAAGCTAAAAATATGGCTTTAGAGTATGCAAAGGAAAATTATAAAGATGTTGAGATAATAGACGTAGTTAAAATACCACAGAGTTATGAGGAAAAGTTAAGTAAAGATTTTAATAAAGTTGAATGTAAAAGCAAAGGAAAAAGCAGTATTTATCTGTATTTAGATTGTACTTATTTGAAAGATGAAGAAATAGTTGCAACGATCCCTATTACGTTTAGAATATCAGCTACTACAAAATATAAAATTGTAAAAAATCAAAAAGTCGGCATAGTTTATTTGAATAAAAACATAAAAATACAAATGCTTGGCGTAGCTCTTGAAAACGGTAAAGAAGGGGATTACATTAAAGTTAAAAATATATCTACAGGTAAAGAATTGGTAGGAAAAGTTATCTCTAATGATACTGTTTTGATAGAAGCAAGCAGGGAGTAAGAAAATGAAAAGGTTATTACTGTTATTCGGAGTAATAGGTTTTATCACAGTAGGATGTGCAAAAAAAACGTCAGAGTATGGAAAGCCATTTAACCCAAATCCACCCGAGATAGAGCAGGAAAAAGTTGTAAGAACACCCGGCTCTTTATACACAGGTACTTACAACAATTTATTTTCCGATTCTAAAGCTTTCACGGTTGGAGATATTATAACAATAAGAGTTGTTGAAAACATAGCCGGACAGACTGCTTCTAATACAAACACACAAGAGCAACAGAAGATGGATTTAAACGTTCCATCGCCAAAGCTAATGGGTAAAGATTTAATAAATAAAACTCCAATAGCCGGCATAACAGAGCAAAACTCAGACACCTATAAAGGGTCTGCATCTACAAACAGAAAATCAACTCTAATAGCAACAATTTCTGCAAGGGTTACGAAAGTTTATCCAAACGGAAACTTATTTATAGTGGGGAAAAAGGTTGTTAAAGTTAACGATGATTACCAAACACTTGTAATTTCAGGCATTGTAAAGCCTACTGATATAATGCAAGATAACTCTGTAGATTCTTCAAGAATTTCGGATATGTATGTAGAGTACAATGGGAGAAGTTATATGGCAGATAGCTCAAGACCGGGCTGGTTAGCACAATTCTTAAAAAGAATCTGGCCGTTTTAAGATAATGCTTATAATTGGCAGTCACACTAAAAATAATATAAAATAACCTTTATACCTTGGGTGATAAATCAGCGGTTTTTGTAAAATTTAAAAATGAGATCCTTTAGACTTACGGCCTCAGG
Source organism: Sulfurihydrogenibium yellowstonense SS-5 (assembly GCF_000173615.1). Taxonomy (GTDB): domain Bacteria; phylum Aquificota; class Aquificia; order Aquificales; family Hydrogenothermaceae; genus Sulfurihydrogenibium; species Sulfurihydrogenibium yellowstonense. The sequence goes on from NZ_ABZS01000005.1 coordinate 11,083, forward strand.
ATGACAAGGAACAATCTAATTTCGTCATTCTGCAGCCGGCGAAGAAACTCAAGTTTTTGTTGAATTTCTCAACAGACGTATTAAAAATAATTTAAAATAACTTTATGAAAATTGAATAAATGAAAGTTAAAGAGTTATCTTTCTAAAGCTGATGAAGAATCTCCTGCTTTTATTTAATTTTTACCTTACATAGCTTTTCACAAAAGATGATTATTAGGAGAATTAAAGGGATGTGGAAAAAGGTCTTAATTGCAATAGTTCTTATAACAAGCCTTTCTTTTGCTACTGAAGTAAAAATCCGAGACGAAGTATACGTTGAAGGTTTTAGACCAAACTATCTTACCGGATATGGTATAGTCGTTGGTTTGAATGGAACTGGGGATGGGACTACAAGCAGATACACATTAATCAGTATAGCCAATATGTTAAGAAAGCTTGGAATTTACATAGACCCTACCCAAGTAAGAACAAAAAACGCTGCTGCTGTTATGGTTACTGCTAACCTACCACCATTTGCTAAGCCAGGGATGGCAATAGATGTCCAAGTAGCATCGATTGGTGATGCAAAAGATATTGCTAATGGTTTATTAATAAGAACGCCTCTTTATGGACCGGATGGGAAGATCTACGCCTTTGCACAAGGACCTGTATCAACCGGCGGTGGCTTTTTAGAATCAAATAAAGGTGGAAAGGTTCAAAAAGGATTTCCAACCGCAGGCATTATTCCAAACGGTGCAATCGTTGAAGAAGAGTTGCCATTTGACTTTAATTCTATGACAGAAGTGACCTTAAGTCTTAAAAATCCAAGTTTCTCAAAGGCTCAAGAAATTGCCAAAGTAATAAATCAAAAATATCCAGGATTAGCAGTTGTTCAAGACCCTACTTCAATAAAAGTTAGACTGCCGCAAACCAAAAATAAAACAGAATTTTTAGCAGAGATTTTAGACCTAAAAATAAAAACCGATAAAGACAATGTACCAACTATAGTATTTTACGAAAAAACAGGAACTGTAATAATGAGTGGAGATGTAGTTATAGACACTCCTGTTTACGTATCGCATGGAAGTATTTATGTTACAGTAGAAAAAACGCCTGTAATCTCACAACCACCACCTTTATCCGATGGCCAAACAGTAGTGACCCAAGGGGTAACTACTAAAGTTCAAGAAGAAAAAGGTAGAATTATATCCATAGAATCAGCAAAACTTTCTGATTTAGTAAAAGCATTGAATGATTTAGGAGTTTCTCCATACGATTTAATAGCAATACTGCAAGCCATAAAAGCCGCAGGTAAATTACACGCAGAAATAAAAGTAATGTAAGGGGGAGATAGAAATGTTTAAAGACCTTCCACCGTTAGAAGATTTGATAAAAGAGCTAAAAGATATAAAAGATGTAGGTATAAAATCTCAAAAGCGCAACAATAACAGCTTTGATAAATCTCTGCAGACATATTTGAACCAACCAAAACAAGATGTAATAAAGCCTATAAAATCTTACTTTGACTTAAAATCTATACAAGAATCAAAAACACCGGAGGAAGTTGCAAATACATTTCAAACAATCTTCTTTGAAATGATGCTTAAAGAGATGAAAAACGGCCTTTTTGAATTTTCATCTTCAGATTTTGGAAATAAGATGTATATGGATATGTTTTTTATGCAGCTTGCTCAGGTAATGGCGGATTCTAACCAAATTGGACTTAAGGATTATATACTTAATGCTATTAACAATTACACTAAAAACTCAAAACCAGAAGGTTAAAATTGGATAGAGTTTTACCTATTTTTGACAAAATAAACCAAAATTCAGATGCGATAATTATCGTTTTTATACTTATAATTCTTGGTTCTTTAGTTTTACCAGTTCCACCGTTATTGCTTGATATACTTCTTACAATGAGCATTAGCTTTTCCATGCTAATTTTAATGGCTACGGTTTATGTTGATAGTCCTTTAAAAATATCTTCTTTTCCTTCTTTACTTTTGCTTGCAACACTATTTAGATTATCTTTAAACGTTGCATCAACAAGAAGAATTTTACTGCATGGACACGAAGGACCAGATGCAGCAGGGCACGTTATACAGTCTTTCGGGCAGTTTGTCGTTGGTGGTAGTTATGTAGTTGGTATTATAGTGTTTTTAGTGCTTGTAATCATCAACTTTATTGTTATCACAAAAGGTACAGAAAGAATTTCAGAAGTGGCTGCAAGGTTTACGCTCGATGCTATGCCGGGTAAACAGATGAGTATAGATGCAGACTTAAATAGCGGTCTTATAGATGAGAAAGAAGCTCAAAGAAGACGTCAAGAAATTCAAAGAGAAGCAGATTTTTATGGGGCGATGGATGGTGCAACTAAGTTTATTCGTGGCGATGCTATAGCTGCAATAATCATTACCTTTATAAATATGATTGGTGGAATCATAATTGGAATGGTTCAAAAAGGAATGGATTTCCAATCGGCATTACAAAACTTTACAATTTTAACAATAGGTGATGGATTGGTGTCCCAAATACCGGCTCTTATCACGTCAACAGCTGCAGGTTTAATGGTTACCCGTGCTGCTTCAGAAACAAACCTTGGTAAAGAAATATTTACACAGCTAACAAGTATTCCAAAAGCCTTATGGATGGCGTCAGGTGCTGTGTTTACCATGGGAATTGTTCCAGGTATGCCAACTTTACCATTTTTAATACTTTCGGCAATTCTTGGATTTTCAGGATACATAATGCATCTAACACTTAAAGAGAGAGAAAAAACAGAGAAAGAAGAAAAAGCTAAAGAAGTTATCAAACAGTTAGAAGAAGAGCAACCGGAGAGCTATATATCTCCACCGGAAGTTTTAACTTTTGAGATAGGATACAGATTAATCAAATTAGTTGATGAATCACAAGGCGGCGAGCTTATTAAAAGAATAAAAAATTTAAGAAAACAATTAAGTAAAGAGCTTGGACTGATAGTTCCACCTGTACATATAAAAGATAATTTAGAATTAAAGCCAAATGAATATAGAATTTTAATTAAAGGTGTAGAAGTAGCAAGGTACGAAGTAGACCCGGATAAATATCTTGCATTGGATACAGGTTCTATTAGAGAAAAAGTAGAAGGCGTTCCAACAAAAGACCCGGCCTTTGGGTTAAATGCTTTATGGATAGACGAAGCTAACAAAGACAGGGCAAAGCTAAACGGATATACAGTTGTAGATGTACCTACCGTAATAGTTACTCATTTATCAGAAATAATCAAAAGATACTCTTACGAAATACTTACAAGAATGCAAGTTAAAGAAATCATTGATAATATTGCAAAAAGTTATCCTATAATAAAGGATATTATTCCATCACAAGTTCCTTTAAACATACTTCATAAAGTTCTTCAAAATCTTTTAAAAGAAGGAATTCCTATTACAGATATCATTACTATTGTAGAGGCATTAGCAGATAATATAAACAAAACACAAGACCCGGATATCTTAACTGAGTACGTTCGCGCAGCATTAAGCAGAATGATTACTTCGATGTTTGCCAAAAACGGACAACTTACAGCATTAATACTTGGAAATAAAACTCAAGAGTATTTAATAAATTTACTTAAAGAGAACGATTGGCAGATGCCACCATTAAATCCTGTTTTTGTTCAAAAGTTAATAACAGAAATATCCAAACATTTAGAAAACTTTATTATTCAGGGCGCAACCCCTGTATTATTAACATCTCCAAACGTAAGAAGATATATCAAGCAAATCATCGAAAACTATATACCTAACTTACAAGTTTTGTCTTATTCAGAGATTGATAGTAAAATAAAATTAAATATTATTGGAGTTGTGGAAGTAGATGGAACCTAAAATAAAAATCTTTGAAGGCTATGATTTAAACAAATTGATGCACCAAATAAAAGAAAATTTAGGCGAGGAGTTTAAAATTCTATATCAAAGTGAGATAAAAGAAAAAACAAAAATTCCATTTTTAAAGAAAACAAAATATATCCTCATAGTTGAACCAATAGAAAATAAAATTTCTTTTGAGGATATCTTATCTGAAAATCTAAAAGAGGAGGATGAAAAAGAAGAAGTACAAGTTTACAACCCATTTAAGGCAGAAATTAGACAGGAAATTGTTGAAAAAGCTGAACCTGTTATAAAAACTACAACTCATAATGATTTGAATCAAAAACTAAATATAAAAGAAGAGTATTACGATAATAATATAACATACAGAGAAATCACAGAAGAGTTTACAGGAAAAGCTTTAGACTTGATTAATTTACTGATTCAAAAGGATGTCGAGCTGACGGTTGCTAAAGAAATTGTGAGAAATGCTTGTGGCTTAGAAATGGGTTCAAATAAGTTAGATTTAAAACACTTTACATATAGAGAATCTCTTATAGAAGGTCTTGAAAAAAGCTTTATTTTTAAAGGAGATATCTTTAAAGATTCTGACAGAAGGAGAGTTGTAGCTTTTTTGGGACCAACCGGTGTTGGAAAGACAACAAATCTATTTAAAGTAGCTTCAAAGCTTATTTTAGAAGAGAACAGAAAGGTTGCTGTTGTATCGATAGATACATTTAAAGCAGGAGCAGGAGATCAAGCAAGAAGCTACTGCAACATACTTGGAATACCTTTCCAGATCTTATCCGACCCTAAAAAGCTAAGAGAAACTGTGGATGATTTTGATTTTGTAGATGTTTTACTAATAGATACTATAGGAAGAAGCCATTATGACCATTGGAAGCTCGGGGAAATAAAGGAAACTTTACGTTTGATTGATGAAATAGAGTACATGATGGTGGTAAGCTGCAACTGGAAAAATAAAGAGAGTTATAATTTAATTCAAAAATATAGAAAATTCTTTAACATCAATTATCTGTTTTTTACAAAAATTGATGAAACAGCTTATCCTGGTACGATATTAAATTTAGCATATAAAACTAAACTTCCGTTAACATATATAAGTACAGGTCAGAATGTTCCTGAAGATTTAAAAATTATTACTCCTGAAAGACTTGCTTCGTATCTGCTTATGGAGAATGAATGATGGAGCAACAGTTAAAACAGTTAAAAGAGCTTGTTAATAAAGCAAATCCTGAAACTATACAAACGAAAAAAAATCCAAAATTTTTATGTGTATCAAGCGGTAAAGGTGGAGTAGGAAAAACAAATTTTTCAATAAACTTAGCTTATATATTGGCGAACAATTTTGATAAAAAAGTTCTTCTGATAGATGCTGATATTGGACTTGGCAACATTCATGTCATATTAAACATTCCACTGATAAAATCTTTAAAAGAATTTTTTGAAGGTAAAGATATAGAAGAGAGTATACTAAAAGTTAAAAACTTTGATTTAATACCAGGGTTTTCCGGTATAGACAATATAAGCGATATAGAAAACATAGATTTAAATCATTTGATAAAGAGATTAGACGAAATATCCGGAGAATATGACTACATCATAATAGATACAGCTGCAGGGATTGGTAAAGAAGTAATAAATTTTATCCTTCCTTCAGACAAAACATATATCATAACAACACCTGAGCCTACAGCCCTTACCGATGCTTATAGTCTAATAAAATCTGTCTTTAAAATTTATGGCTATTCTAATTTTAAAATAGTAATTAACATGTGTAGAAGTGAAGAAGAAGGGATAGAAACTTTTGAAAGACTTTCAAATTCTTGTAAAAGATTTCTAAATTTAGAATTAAATCTTGCAGGGATATTGCCATTTTCTGAAAATCTTAAGAAGAGTGTTATATCAAGAACATTAATTTCTGAAAGTTATAAAACAGACTCCTTTACAAAAAATTTAATTGAAATCGCAAAAAAAGAAACAGGAGAAGATATCAAAAGAGAAAATAAAGAAAGCTTCTTTAAAAAACTGTTTTCTTTTATTAAATAATTAAGTGAATAAGCAGGAAAGCCTTAGGGTGAGAAATTAGTGGTTTTTATAAAATTTAAAAATGAGATCCTTCGGGCTAAAGCCCTCAGGATGACAGTCAAAGGGTGAATGATAAACATTAAAGGAAGAATAACCTTAGGTGTCATTCTGAGCGTTAGCGAAGAATCTCCTACTTTTACCAATTTCTCACCTGACATATAAATAAGTAAATAAGTAAGAAAGAGGCGGATGTGAACTTAAGTAAAGAGCAAAAAAAGGAAATAGTTGAAGAACATATTGGCTTAGTTAAAAAAGTTGCTTCAAAAATATTTTATAGATTGCCGGATTGTGAGATAGAATTTGATGATTTGGTGCAAACCGGCATTGTAGGACTATTAAAAGCTCTTGAAAATTACAATGAAGATAAAGGTAAATTTTCAACCTATGCATACATCAGAATTAGAGGAGAAATTCTTGATTTTCTAAGACAGCAAGATATTATGCCAAAAACGGAAAAAGATAAAATCACCATAGAGTATGCAGAT
>NZ_ABZS01000004.1 GCF_000173615.1 Sulfurihydrogenibium yellowstonense SS-5
TCAATATTATTAATTTCCATAGCTTTTTTTATGTCTGATGGTTTACCAAGTGAATCAAATGAAAACTGGGTATGAACATGGACTATAACGTTATATGTATATAGATTGTGAGAAGGTATACTATCTTCTTCTGCTTTATCTAATTTTAATACTTTAAATGGTCTAAATTCTAAGTATAGAATAAGCAAAATAAGAATGATTAAAAATTCTATCGTTTGAAACTCCTTTCCTAAAAAGTGGTTTTAATATTTTATCAAATCAGAAATGGAACATTACAGGGTTGTTAGGATCAAATTTAATATCATTTACGAATTAAAACTTCTTCATAATTCAAACAAAACAGCTGTCAAATACATCTCTTTAAACTTTGGAAGAAAAATTAGTGTTTTTTATACAATTAAAAAAGGATGGCATTCGAGCTTGAGTCCTTAAGATTACAGCAAAAGGTTGATCGATAGGCATTATAGGAAGTGTGATCTCATATACTATTCTGCAGCCGGCAAAGAATCTCTGTCCTATTATCTCTTACTTATCCAATGTAAGGACAATTCATGAATTGTCTCTACTTTCTTTCTCGCTATTTTAAAATTTTATTAAAGAAGGGATCCTTCGGACTTACGTCCTCAGGACAGCGTAATAAAGGTAGGCTTTAAAAAGACCTTAAATCTCATTATTTACTAATCCCTATAAAAAACATCTCTTGTGTAAACCTTTTCTCTCACATCATCTAAATCAGAGCTATATCTGTTAGCAAGGATAATGTCAGATTCTTTTTTTAATCTCTCTAAGGATACAACATCAAAATCCATAAACTTACTTTCCTTTAGTAAAGGTTCGAAAATTATAACTTGAACATCTTTTGCCCTTAAATACTCAATTATATCTATAATTGCAGCTTCTCTAAAATTATCTGAATCCGATTTCATCGTAAGTCTATAAACGCCAACGATTTTTGGGTTTAAGCTTATAATCCTTTCTGCTATATAGAATTTTCTTGCAATGTTTGATTCAATTGTAGCCTTGATTAAAAAGTGTGGTATTCCTTTTTCTAAGTAGTTAGCCATTAATTGTTTTGTATCTTTTGGTAAGCAGTAGCCCCCAAATCCAAAAGAAGGGTTATTATAGTGCATGCCTATTCTTGGGTCTAAGCATACCCCTTCTATGATTTCTTTAGAATTTAATCCATGGCTTTCAGCAAAAGTATCAAGCTCATTAAAAAATGCAACTCTCATGGCTAAGTATGTATTAGCAAAAAGCTTTATGCTTTCTGCTTCAGTAGAGCCTGTAAATAAAACCGGAACGTCTTTTTTTATAGCACCTTCTAACAATAGATTTGCAAACTCTTTTGCCCTCTCACTTTTTTCACCAACCACAATCCTTGAAGGATAGAGATTGTCATATAAAGCTTTACCTTCTCTTAAAAACTCAGGAGAAAAAATAATATTTTCTGTATTAAATTTTTTCTTAATGTTTTCTGTGTATCCAATAGGAATAGTAGATTTAATAACCATTACAGCATCAGGATTTATTGTTAAAACTTCTTTTATCACAGATTCTACTGATTTTGTATTAAAGTAGTTCGTAATAGGATCATAATCTGTAGGAGTTGCAATTATTACATACTTTGCATCTTTGTAAGCTTCCTGTGGGTCTATGGTAGCTTTTAGGTTTAAATTTTTAGTTGCCAAGTATTCTTGAATATCTTTATCTATAATTGGAGATTTTTTTTCATTGATTAACTTAACTTTTTGAGGGTCTATGTCTTTAATTACAACTTCATGGTTTTGGGCAAGCAAGATGGCATTAGATAATCCAACATAACCGGCACCTGCAACAGCTATTTTCATTAAATTTTTATCTCCTTTTTGATTATAACGTAATATAATTATAACAAATTCGAATTTATTATCATTGCAAAATATTTATTCTTTGCTATAATATCAAAATCTCATGAAATAAAGGAGCTTGGAATATGAACCTAACAATTGAAGAGTTTTTATCCTTAGCCCAAGATAAAGAGCTTTTTCCTATTATAGATAAAGTACTTAGCGAAAAAAGGCTAACTTCTGATGATGCTTTAAAGCTTTTTAATTCTACTGATATATTGACAATTGGATTTCTTGCAAATTACACAGCAGAAAAGAAAAACGGAAAATATGCCTATTTTGTGATAAATAGACAAATAAATCCAACAAACATCTGCGTTCTTGATTGTAAATTCTGTGCGTTTGCTCAGATGGATAAAAATGACCCAAAGGCTTATGAGATGAGTTATGAACAGATTTTAGAAAAGGCTAAACACGCAGTTGAGAATGGGGCATCAGAAGTTCATATAGTTGGCGGTCTTCATCCAGATTGGGATTTTGAAAAGTACTTGAATATAGTGTCGTTGATAAAGAAGAATTTGCCAAGCTTACATATAAAGGCGTTTACTGCTGTTGAGATAGATTATTTTTCTAAATTATCCGGTTTAAGCTATGAAGAAGTTTTAATAAAACTTAAAGAAGCCGGGCTTGGCAGCCTTCCGGGTGGCGGGGCAGAAATTTTTTCTCCGGATGTAAGAAGAATTATTGCACCTAAAAAATTAGGATACAAAAAATATTTAGAAATTCATAAGATAGCACATAAACTTGGATTGCATTCTACAACAACAATGTTGTACGGACATGTAGAAAGTTATAAAGATAGAGTTGACCATATGGAAAAAATAAGACAGCTTCAAGACGAAACAAACGGTTTTACCTGCTTTATACCTCTTGCATATCAACCTGAAAACAATGATTTACCGGTAAGCGATCACACTACAGGCATTGATGATTTAAAAACTATTGCAGTTGCAAGACTGTTTTTAGATAATATCCCACATATAAAGGCTTATTGGGTTATGATAGGAGAAAAAACAGCCCAGATAGCCTTAAACTTTGGGGCTGATGATATGGATGGAACTGTAATGGAAGAAAAGATAGCTCACTTTGCAGGCGCAAAATCTCCTACCCAGCAGCAAAAAGAAAAATTAATAAGACTTATTAAAGAAGCCGGAAAAATTCCTGTAGAGAGAGATACGCTGTATAACCATGTCAGAGTTTACGACTAAAAAATTAACTTTAAAGAATTATCTAATAGCATTTTTTGTTTTTATTTTGACGGCTATTGTTTTTGTTATTTCAATAGTTGCGATTCCGTATTTATTATTTTTAATACTAAAAATATTTTTTCTTAGCTTAGAGTTTACAGTTTTATTTGTTGTTTTCTTTTGGATTATAGCCATTGGTATAATTGCAATTTTAAGGCTTTTGGAATATAGTGAGAGGTAGGAAGTTAGATAAGGCTGCTTGCAAAAATCCACATCGTCAAACCGCAGCCGTTAAAGAACATAGATCTTTTTATTTCTCATTTATTTACTGTGTAAGACTGTTCCAAAAATCCAAACTGTCATTCTGAGCGAAGCGAAGAATCTCATTTTTCTTTTCAAATTAAAAAATCAAAAAAAGAGATCCTTCGGACTTACGTCCTCAGGATGACAAAATTAGAACACCTTCGAGCTGAGATATTAAATACTTTCTCACTTATTTAATTTTAGTGATGATGACCACCTGCTCCGTGAGCGTGTCCATGTAAAATTTCATCAGGTGTTGCTTCTCTTACATTAACAACTTCTATTTCAAATACAAGGTCTCTGCCAGCTAATGGATGGTTTAAATCTACAGTAACAGTGTTATCATCAAAATCTACAACTACCATATTGATGATTTGACCTTCCGGTGTTTGAGCTTGAAGTGGCAAACCTCTCTCAAGTTGAATACCTTGGAAGTATTCTCTTGGAACTTTTTGGATTAGGTTAGGGTCTGACGGACCGTAAGCTTCTTCTGCCGGAACTTCAATCGTTCTTTTTTCTCCCTCTTTCATGCCATACATTCTGCTTTCAAGACCTGGGATTATCTCTCCTACACCGGTTAAAAACGTTAGTGGTTGTCCTGCGCTTGCATCAATCACTTCTCCGGTTTCTTTGTCTTTGAGTGTGTACTCAAAAGAAACTACCTTTCTGTCTCCTACTTCCATACTAAAACTCCTTAAAAAATATTTAGTGCATCATGGCACTATATGGCAATTCTTAAATACAGACGAACTTTATTATTTCCCCCGTCTTTACTTAAGAATTTCCTCTAAGCTTGCTTCTTCTTTTTTATTTTTGTCCTTTAAAATATATACCTTTTTTCCTGAATTTTCAACTGTAATTAAAATCACGTTTTTGTATCCATTTTTAAAGGCAAAATCTATTGATAAATCAATATCTCTTTTTATTATGTCCCTTGCTACTGTGTATCCTTTTGTTCTTAAGTTTTTAGCTATATTATAGGCAAGTTTTTTATCTTCTGTTGTGTCAATTATGTAAAAATCTTTTTCATTTTTTATTTCTATTGTCTTTATGATATAGTCATAGATAGCTAATAGATCAAAAGCAAAGCCTGTGGCTGGATGATTTCCGTTATAATTGCTTAAAAGATTATCATACCTTCCGCCGTATCCAATTATCTTTGGAAAGTCTTTAATAAAGATTTCAAAAACGATTCCGGTATAGTAGCTAAACTCTCTTGGCTCACAAAGGTCAAAAACTATGTATTCATCAAGCTGGTATTCTTTAAGTATTTTATAAATTACTATCAATTCTTTTAAAGCATTTGAAATTTCTTCTATGTCTTCATATTCCTTTGCTAACTCTTTGAGTCTATCAGCTTTTATGTTTAATTTTGGTAAGTTTAAGATAAAATCTTTTATCTTATTGTTTACATCAAAATCTTTTAAAAATGCTTGTATATTGTAAATTTCGCGATTTTTTAGATATAAAAACAGCTCTTTTGTTTGGTCTTGTGAAAGATTTAGAATTTTCGTAATCGCTTTAAATATCTTCACATTGTTAACATCAATCTGAAAATTTTCTATGGAAAGTTTTTTTAAAGATGAGATAGCAATGGCTATTATTTCTGCGTCTGCTTCTATCTTATCAACGCCTATCAGCTCTACACCTATCTGTTTTTTTTCATAAAGATTGTCACCTTTTGGAACTACGTACCGAAAAACATCCCCTGTGTAGTAAAGTCTGACTGGAAATTCTTTTTCTTGTAAGGAAGCTATGTATCTTGCAATCTGAACTGTAAAGTCCGGTCTCAGAATTAAGGTTTCACCTTCGTATCTATCTACTAATCTAAAAGTATTTTTAAGTATTTCTTCATTTAAAACGTTTTTATGTGCATCATAGTATTCAAGAAGCGGAAGTATTACTTTTTCATACCCCCAAAGCTTAAAATTATCTTCTATACTTTTTTCAATCCAGCTTAAGATGAAACTTTCTTTTGGATTAAAAGTTCTTACGCCTTTTGGTAGGTCTATTTTCAAATCTTAAATCCTCTCTTTTTAAAGTGCATCTAATGCTGCAGCGAAGTAATCTCCAAGATAATAAGTATTATTAAGTTTGTAGAGTATAGGTCTTACTGTGTCGTAATCTAAAATTGAGTAAGAAGCATTATCGCATCCAAAAATCCAAAACTTATCCATATCTAAATTTAATCCGGCTGCAAGGCTTGCTCTTATTGGTACAGTATGAGATACGACCACAATCGTCTGGTTTTCATGATTTTCTAACGCATATTTTAAGAATTTTTTTACTCTGTTAAATACATCCTCTAAAGATTCACCATTTGGAAATTTGACTAAATGTGGTTCAAAAAGCCATTGTCTAAACATTTCCGGATATTTTTCTTTTACTTCTTCAACCAACAATCCAGACCAATCTCCATGGTCTATTTCTATAATATCTTCATTTTTGATAATTGGCAGGTTTAGCTCTTTGCTTATATACTCAGCTGTTTGGTAAGTTCTTTTTAATGGACTTGAGTATAAAGCTGTTGGATTATATTTTTTTAAAGCATTTGCTATCAATTTTGCTTGGTTATGTCCTCTTTCGCTAAGCTCTGGGTCTAATCTTCCTTGATATCTTCCTATTGGATTCCATAAACTTTCTGCATGTCTAACAAAAATTATTCTTACCACTTTGTTAGCTCCTTGTTATATGTTATTTAAATAAACTTCCTGTGCTTTTCTAACACCTTTTCCAAGCTCTACTTTGTAGCCCATTTTATTTAGCGTAATTTCAACAGCTGCGATAACTTCTATTATGTCAAGATAATCAAAGTATCCCATATGTGCTACTCTAAAAATCTTTCCTTTTAGATGGTCTTGTCCACCTGCAACTCTGATTCCTATTTTTAAAAGCTCTTTTCTAAATACATCAGCATCTAAACTTTCCGGTGTGAATACAGCAGTTGCAGAGTTTGAAGGACTTTCTGAAAGAAGCTTCAATCCAATCTCTTGTAATCCTTGTCTTGTCATCTCTGCAAGTATGTGATGTCTTTTCTCTAAATTATCTAAACCTTCATTTAAGATTAAATCCAAGCTTTCATTTAAAGCAACGATAAGATTTATAGCAGGTGTGTAAGCTGTTTGTCCTTTTGCCTGTTTTTTGCTTTCTGCTTTTACAGAGAAGTAATATTTTGGCAGTTTACTGCTTTCAAGTCTTTTTTCTGCTTTTTCACTGTAGTATAAGACAGATAAACCCGGTGGAAGCATTAGTGCTTTTTGACTACCTGTTATAAGAATATCAACTCCTATCTCTTCAGGATATACTTTATAAACACCTACAGAAGTAATTCCGTCAACTACCAATAAACAGTCTTCCAATGAATTACTAACCTGTGCTAAAAATTTTAGGTCATGGACTGTTGCTGTTGAAGTTTCTGAATGCTGAACCAAAATACCTTTTATGTCCGGATTTTTTTCTATTATTTTTTTTAGCTCTTCTTTATCGTAAGTTTTACCCCATTGGATTTGATAGTCTATAACATTTAAACCAAATGTATTTCCTAAGTCTCTCCATCGTTCCCCAAACTTTCCGGCATTTATGACTAAAACTTTATCTCCTTCATTGAAAAAATTAACGATAGATGCCTCCATTGCTCCAGTTCCGGAAGAGGCAAACATTAAAACATCTCTTTGTGTATTAAAAAGTTTTTGAAGTTTTTCTCTTGTTTGTAAAAATATATTTGTAAATTCTGGTGTTCTATGGTGGATTATTTGCTGTCCTAATGCTTTGATAACTTGCGGTGGAAGTGGTACCGGTCCGGGTGTAAAAAGTCTTTCTTTAATCAATCAATTCCTCCAAGAAAGTTTTAATAATATTTTAACACATACCCATGTTGTTTATATCAGGACTTAAATATAAGATTTATTGCTTGGTTGTAAAAAATAACGGGTTGATAAAATTTACAACTTAATTTTTGACTTTAATTTGACAGTACTTTATTAATTAAGAAACCTCCTCGCCCACGACAAGAAAAAATGGATTTTTGAATAGATATCATTGTATAAGCTAAAAGAAGTATGGGATAATATAATATAAGAAGTTAAAAATATACCTTAAGTAAGAAATTAGGTAGAAGTAAGAGATTCTTCGCTTCGCTCAGAATGACATCTGAGGCTACCTTTCCTCTAATGCTTATCATTCAACCTTTCTCTGTAATCCTTAGGACGTAAGTCCGAAGGATCTCTTTTTTTGATTTGAAAAGAAAAAACATGAGATTCTTCGCTTCGCTCAGAATGACAGTTTGAATTTTTGGAACAGTCTTTGGCTAAAATTTGGGAACAGTAGCTATATTAAGTTATAATAAATTATTTTAAAAATCATAAGTAGGAGCTTTAAAACTTGAAAATAACGGTTGAGTACAGAAACAACAAAATAGAGCTTGAGTTTGAAAGCAGTAAAGTAAAAGCAAAAGATATTCTAAAAAAGCTAAATCTATCAAGAGATTATGCTTTTTGTAGTCAAAAACGATGAAATAGTTGATTTAGATGAGTATATAACTGAGTCAGATAAAGTTAAAGTTATCAATGCAATTTCTGGAGGAAAGTTTTGAGAAAATGTTATAAATGTGATAAAAAAGCACAGGTTTATCTTCCACAGCATAGATTAGCATTCTGTAAAGACCACTATTTAGAATGGTTTGACAACAGAGTTGAGAAAACAATCAAAGAATTTAAAATGTTTGACAAAAACAGTAAAATCTTAGTAGCTGTATCAGGCGGTAAAGATAGTTTGTCTTTATGGAATGCTCTTGCAAAGCTTGGATACAACGTAGATGGTTTTTATATAAATCTTGGAATAGGAGATTATTCTCAAAAGTCTAAGGAATTGGCTTTAAAATTCGCAAAAAAGATAGGAAAAACTCTTAATATTGTTGAGCTTAAAGATGAGATAGCAACCATTCCGGAGATGAAAACATACGACAACAGACCAGCCTGCTCCATCTGTGGAACGATCAAAAGATACTTTATGAACAAAAAAGCCAAAGAACTTGGATATAACATAATAGCAACAGGACACAACTTAGATGATGAAGCAGCAGTTTTATTTTCTAACACTTTAAATTGGAGCATTGAATACCTAAAAAGACAATATCCTGTATTAAAAGAAGAAAACGGATTTATAAGAAAAGTAAAGCCTTTATGTAAAATATCAGAGAAAGAAAGTGCCATTTATGCTATTTTATCAGGCATTGAGTATATAGAAGAAGAATGTCCATACTCAGTAGGAGCAACTTCTATTGACTATAAGTTATTTTTATCACAACTTGAAGAAAAAAGTCCAGGCACAAAATTAAGATTTTATTCAGAATTTCTAAGAAAAATGTATCCAATCCTTCAAAGTTATGAAGAAAAGGTAGAGCTTGGAAGGTGTGAAATCTGCGGAGAGCCGTCTATGAATAGAATTTGTTCATATTGCAGTTTAAAGATGAAACTACAAGCAAAAAAGGAGAAAACTGTATGAAACTATTGGCACCATCTATTTTATCAGCAGATTTTTCCATTCTTGGACAGCAAATAAAAGAAGTAGAAGAAGCAGGAGCTGATATAATTCATTTGGATATAATGGATGGTCGCTACGTTCCAAACATAACATTTGGACCACCGGTGGTTGAATCTATCAGGAAAATAACAGACCTGCCATTCGATGCACATCTCATGATAGTTGAGCCAGAAAAATACATAACGGATTTTATAAAAGCGGGAGTAAATATGATATCTTTTCACATGGATGCAACCATACATGCCCATAGGGTTGTTGATATGATTAAATCTAACGATGTAAAAGCCGGAGTAGTTTTAAACCCAGCAACGCCTGTTAAAACTTTAGAAGAAATTATTCATTATATAGATTATGTTCTTATAATGTCAGTTAATCCGGGGTTTGGTGGTCAAAAGTTTATTCCACAAACAGCAGAAAAGGTTAAAAAATTAAAACTGCTAATGGAAAAGGCAAACAGAACAGATATATTAATCGAAATAGACGGCGGAGTTAATCAAGATAATATAAACTATTTATCTATGCTTGGGGTAAATATTTTTGTAGCCGGAAATGCTGTATTTAAAGGAAACATTAAAGAGAATGTTGTTAATTTAAAAAGGGGGATGTTAGGATGTTTAAGTTAACAAAATTTCTTTTACCAACCTTAGTTTTATCAAGCTTATTGATAGGATACCAACAAGAAGTAAATGGAGTCGATTTAAAACATCAACAGGAAGTTAAAAGAAACGACATGAATCAGCAACAAGTTAAGAGAAGCGATGAAAACGATAAAGTTGTATTTACTTTTAAAAGCATAAAAAAAGACAAAGATAATTTAAGTATCAAATATCCTGTTTTTGAAGGAGAGGCTTTCAAAGATATAAATGATTTCATAAATAAAGAAGTGAAGGAATTTATGAATGATTATAATGAAGAAAGAAAATTAGCAAAAGAATTGGCCAAAGATGGTATTCCGTATATAATAAATTTTTATTTAGACATAAAACCACACATAATAGATAAAGAAGTGATAAATTTAAAAGAATCTATATATGTTAATGCAGGTGGAGCACATGGATGGTCAGGGGAATATTGGACAGTATTCGTAAAAGATGAAAATCAAAAAAAGTACGTCCAGATTAATTTATCCGATGTTATGAACTTGGATAAAAAATGTGAAAAAAATTTGAAACAAGCAATGTATAAAAAATTGAAAAAAGAAGGTCTGTATTATCCAGATTTTGTATTAAATGAAGATTTAAAAAAACTAGACAATTTCTATTTAGATAAAAAAGGTATGGTATTTGTCCTTAATCTGGCAGATTTTGGCTTTTCACGTTATGATGGAATATCCTTGGTTAAAATACCATACAGTTTTCCTTGTATTAAAAAAGACGGTATAATCAAAAAATTTTTAGACCAACAAGGAGTTAAAAATGGATTATAAAATCAGAATATGGCCAGACCCAATTTTAAAAGAGCCAACAAAAGAAGTAGATTTTTTTGATGAAAGATTACAAGAATATATAAATAAAATGTGGGAATTTATGTATAAAGAAGAAGGCGTTGGACTTGCTGCAAATCAAATTGGCATTCCATATCAAATCTTAGTTATTGATACATCTTTAAGAGAAAACAGAAGTGAAGAAGAGACAGAACCACCAGTAAAGATGGTTTTAATAAATCCAAAAATTGTTGAAAAAGAAGGAGAAGTCCAATCAACGGAAGGTTGTTTAAGCTTTCCGGGTGTTCAAATTACAATCCCAAGAGCGAAAAGGGTTAAAGTAGTTGGCAAAAATGAAAAAGGTGAAGATGTAGAGATAGAAAGCTCGGAGTTTTTAGCTATTGTACTTCAGCATGAGATAGACCATCTAAACGGCATTCCATTTATAAATTATCTTTCACCATTAAAAAGAAAGCTTGTGTTAGATAAATACTTAAAATCTTTGAAAGAGCTTGAAAAAGCTTAAGGAGAGATTATGTTTCCAGACTTAATCAGTATTGGTGGTATCACTATACATACATACGGCGTTTTAACAGCTATTGGTCTTATAGTTGGTTTTTATGTTGGACTTTATCATGCTAAAAAAGAGGGTATAAATGAGAAAGATTATGAAAATGCTTTTATTCTTATAGTCTTAGGTGGTATTGTAGGAGCAAGAATTGCTTATATAATAGAGCATAGAGAAGATTTTACTTCATTTTTAGATTTTTTCGCAATTTGGAATGGTGGAATTGATTGGTTTGGTGGCTTTTTGGGTGGTTTAGCAGCAGCTATACTGTTTTTAAAATATAAAAACATATCAATACTAAAGTTTGGTGATGTGGCGGGTGTTTCTATACCAATAGGACACTTTTTTGGAAGGCTTGGATGTACATCTGCAGGTTGTTGCTATGGAAAGCCGGTTCCGCCGGATTCACCATTAAGAGATATTGCAATCATTTTTCCAAATAATCCACACTGTTTAGCACCAAAAGGCATACCACTTTATCCAACTCAGCCGGCGGAAGCGATAGGAAATCTCTTAATCTTTGCCATTTTATTTTTCACATACAAAAAAAAGGCGTTTGACGGACAGATTTTATCTTTGTATCTTATACTTTATGGATCTTTAAGATTCTTATTAGAATTTTGGAGAGGAGTAACACCACCTCTGCCATACATAGGTCTAACTTGGAATCAGATAATTACTTTATCAATGGTGTTGTCAGGAATAGCTTTATTTTTTTATATGAAGAAAAAATATGCGAAATCTGTATGACCTTTTTCAAAAAAAAGTATTTAACATTGAGCCGGGATTAGAAAGGATAAAATCAGCGCTAAAAGAATTTAGTAATCCGGAGAAAAATTTTAAATCTATTCTTGTAGCAGGGACAAACGGCAAAGGTTCAACGTCAGCATATTTGGAGAGTCTATTTAGACACTATGGCTACAAAACAGGACTGTTTACATCTCCCCATCTGATAAGAGAAAATGAAAGATGGCAGATAGACAGAAAGGAGATTGACGATAAAAAATTACAAAATTACATCAATGAACTAAAACCAATCATAGAAAAATACAATCTTACATATTTTGAAGCATGCACACTTCTAGCTTTTAAATACTTTTCTGATGAAAAGGTGGATATTGCGGTTGTAGAGGTTGGCCTTGGTGGAAGGTGGGACTCGACGAATGTTTTAGAGCCGGAGATTTCAGTTATTACAAATGTATCCTTTGACCATATGCACATACTCGGAAACACACTTTTAGATATAGCCTATGAAAAAACAGGCATTACAAGGCAAGATAAACCAGCTGTAATAGGAAGAAACCAACCAGAAATTATCCATTGGCTTAAAGAAAGAAAGATAAAAGAGTATTACGTCAAAGATATAGACTACTTTGTAAAAGAGATAGATTTTAATAAATACGATTACAAATTTAAAAAGCATATCTTTGAAAATTTAGAAATATCAATGCTTGGAAAAAGACAGTTAGAAAATTCAAGCTTAGCGCTAACAACTTTCCTGCTATTTTTAGACAAGAACAACCAACCGGTTGTTGAAAACATAATAAGAAAAGCACTCTACAACACAAAATGGAAAGGAAGGATGGAAATTATCAGCAAAAATCCTTTTATCATAATCGACGGAGCACATAACGAAGAGGGACTTATAAAAACATTTCAAGAAATAAAAGAAATCTTTCCAAATAAAAAGATTTTTACCATCTTCTCATTCATGAAAGACAAAGACACAGAAAAAATGATAAATATAATCAAGCAAAACAGTGATTTCTACATAGCTATAACAATGCCATTTTCAAGAGCAATGACAGCAGAAGATTTTAAAAATGTTGGTATTAAAAATGTAAAAGAGAATCATTTAGAAGCAGTTAAAGAGCTTAAAAACAGTGTAGATAAAGATACAATAATATTAATCACAGGTTCGTTATACTTAATAGGAGAGATCTTAAAAGATGGATGGAATACTTTTAGTAAATAAGCCAAAGTTTATAACTTCAAACGATTTGGTGATAAAGATAAAGAAACATCTTAATGAAAAAATGGGTCACACAGGCACACTTGATTATGCAGCATCAGGCTTGATGGTTTTAACAGTAGGACAAGGAACAAAAATAACTCAGTATTTACAAAAACTTGATAAGCAGTACATTGCAGAAGGAAAACTTGGAGAAATTACAGACACATACGATAGCCAAGGTAAGATAATAGAGACAAAACCTGTTGAGATTGATGAAGAAAAGTTAAAAGAGATAATTTTTTCTTTTGTAGGAGAATACTTACAGACGCCGCCGCCGTATTCATCAAAAAGGATAGGTGGAACAAGGGCTTACAAACTTGCAAAAAAAGGAGTAGAAGTTCAGCTAAAACCTGTCTTAGTGAAAATATACAGCATAGAAATCTTAGAGATAAACCTACCATACTTTAAAATAAAAGTTGACTGTTCTTCAGGTACTTATATTAGAAGCTTAATAAAGGATATTGGAGACAAAGCAGGCTGTGGAGCTTACATGACAGATTTAGTTAGAACTAAAATCGGACAGTTTGATTTAAAAGATGCTTTATCTTTTGAAGAAATTTTAAAGAAAAATCCAAACCAGATAAAGTTAATCAGCCTAAAAGATGCATTATACTTCTTGCCGAAAATTAAACTAAATCAAGATTATGAAAAAAGATTTAAACATGGACAAAGATTGATAGTTGACTGTATGGAATCAAAAGATGTAAAGGTTTTAAATGAAAAGCACGAGCTGATAGGAATAGGAGAGATAAAAGAATGTGTTTTAAAGCCAAAGATAGTTTTGGCTAGAAGTGAGAATTGACAAGTATTTTTAAACTTTACACAGAGAATGCTCTAAAATTTTTGGAAAATTACTTTTAAAACCTTGGGTGAGAAATTAGCAGTTTTTTTAAAATTTAAAAATGAGATCCTTCGGCCTTACGGCCTCAGGATGACGGAGAAAACGAAAGCATGTTAACAATTATCTTATTTGTCATTCTGAGCGAAGCGAAGAATCTCATGTTTTTGTTGAATTTCTCATCCGACGTATTACTTTTAAAGTGTTCTAAAATTCTCGTAAGCTTGCCCGTTTCATCTTGAGAACGTAAGTCTGAATGATCTCCTCTATTTTACATATCACTTACTTAGTATATATATCCATCACGAACTTCACTATTTTGTCCTTCAATGGTAAAGATTTCATTACTTCTTTTTTTAATTTATCAAATTCTTCTTTAAATTCTGCATACTCCGGCTCTTTTAAAATAAGTTCTAATTGGTCTGTCATTTCTAAAGCTTCTTTATAATTTTTATTTTCTAAAAGTTCTTTAACAGCTTTCATGATAACCGGAATATATTCTTTTTCTATTTTAAGATTGTAATCAATCTGTAAACCTTTTATAAAATTTTCTGCTGCTTCAATATTATTGCCTTCCTTAGCTTTTTGTTTTCCTATCTCAAAGTAGTACTTTGCCATATCGATGAAATAACTAATCTCTTCCGGAACTAAAATTATTGCCTTTTTCAAGTTTTCTATCGCTTCCTGGTAATTTCCAAGATTTGCCAAGGCATGTGCTTTATAAACGTAAGCATCTACAAAATACTTATTTTTCTCTATTGTCTTATTAAATTGCTCAATAGCTAACTGATATTTACCGGCGTTATAAAAAATTTTACCAAGAGAGTAATAGTATCTATCATCTCCTTCTTGGTGAGAAACTTTTTCGAGATATTTCATTGCTTTCTCATCATTACCGGATATAAGCTCTATCTGTGCAAGAAGAGAATAAGCTTCTTTTAATTTTGGATTTAACTGGATTGCTTTTTCTAAATCTTTTTTAGCTTCTTCAAACTCTCCTTTTTGTATATAAACTTTACCTCTTTCAAAATATGCATCTGCATAATCTGGTTTTAATCTAATTGCTTCTGAAAGTTCAACGATTGCGACTTCTAAACTTTCTTGATTTAGGTCATGGGTTGCAACTTTACCTCTCCAATAATGAACCTCTGGAATTTCTGGGTCTAACAAAATAGCTTCGTCTAATAAAGTAATTGCCATCTCAAAATTTTCATTTTCATAATGATAAATAGCTTTGTTTAATAGATGGTAAGCTTCACTTGCAACACTCATTTTAAATACCTCTAAAATTTATGATACTATTTATTATAATGCTTTTTTAAAAATAATGATGAAAAAAGTGATAAAAATCATAAAAGATAACAAATATGTAAAGTTTGCTATAAAAGTTTTTCTAAATCTTACTTCAGTATTTATTTTTTTATCAATCATAATCTTAATTTTTTTATATGCGATTTCTAACTATAGATTAATCCTTAATCAGTTTGGAATTTTTATAGAAGATGATTGCAATTTAACGAAAAATCAATTTTATTGTAACTATATAAAAATAACAGATAAAAAAGAATTTGACGTTAACTTAGAAAAAGTCGGCGGGACATTTAATCTAAGAAGTTTATTTAACACAAAAGCCATCTTAGACCTTGACATTGAAAATCTAAAAGGCACATACATAAATGATCTAAAAGCTCCTCCATCTAAAAAGATTGATGAAATTTTTTACACTTACCTAATCACTAACTATGTATCGGTAAACATAAAGAATGGTGAATTTTTGGTCAAGAACATAGAAGAAAATGCAGATTTGAACATAAAGAATATAAGCTTGTACAATATTGGTAATGACATTTATGTTAAAAATGATGTTTCTGTAGATTATTTAAAGTCAGGAAAAACTTATAATTTCATCATAAAAAATCAATCAAATAATCCGGCTTTGACTTTGTATCCAAATAAACTAATCTCAAAAAATATATCTATTACAACATCTTACCTTAAACCGGAAAATCCAAGCTTATTGATAAAAAAGCTAATTTTAAACGATGACAAAACTTTTAAGATAGATGCAAATCTTAAAGCGTCAAATCTTGTTTATGAGAGTATCAACCTTATAAATCTTAATGCTGATTTAAACATAGAAAAAAAGAAAGATGTAAAAATTTCTTTTAATGGAAATGTTGCAAAGATATTACGCGAAAATATAAGCGTTGTTAATCAAAAGTTTGATGGAGAATTAGAGTTAATTGAAAAAGACGAAAAAACTTTCTTAAAAGTTAGGTTGAAAAGCAGCGTTAATAATCTGATTGCTGATAATATATCATTTGGGGAGTTGAATTTAGATTTAAAATTTGATTATGATAAATCTCAAAAAATTACTGGGAGATTAAGCTCAAATTTTGCGAATGGAAGTATTGACTTTAACGAAAAAAGACTAATTTTAGACTTAAATACTTCATCAATTAAAAATGTTTTATCTCTGTTAAAACATAAAGATGAAATCATTAGCTCTATTGACGGCTCAGCTAATTTAAAGATCGATTATCCATTAGACTCTAAAATCTTAAAATTTGAGATAAAATCAAACAATCCAACATTTTTAGGCTTTAAATATGAATCATTAAGCGGTAGTGGTAATGTAGACTTAAAAAATTATGGTGTGTCATTTTCTGGAAACTCCTTTTCAAAGACTTCAAAATTAGATTTTAGCGGAAGTGTAAATCAGTTTAATTCAGAAAATCTAAACTTTAAAGTTGGTTTATCATTTGATAATGCTGTTCTTGAAAATCTAATGTTTTTAAAAGATATCCCAATCAAAGGAGTAGTTAATGGTAGCGGTGTAATTTCCGGAAATTTAAAATCTTTCGAAATAAATCTAAATGGATTGGCCAAATCTTTTAGCTACGAAGAGATTAATCTAAACAATGTTAATTATTCATTAAAATTCAAAGATAAAAATCTAACTGTAAATGGAAATTATCAAAGCAGTCTTAATTATGTTGTTAATGCCGATTTGAATAAAAATAAAACGGAAATAAACCTTGTGCTTAAAGATTTTGACCTATCTCCTGTATATCCATTCTTGAAAAAGAATGTTGAAATCTTAAATAGATTTAATGTGCATAAATCTTCAGGAAATATTGGTATATCTATTGAAAATAAGCAGTGGAATGTAAAGTTAGACTTACAAGATATAAAAGCTCAAGAAAAGGAATTTAATATACCTTTAAACATTAAACTTTCTGGAATAATAACGGAAAAATTAAAAGATTTAAAAATAACAGCTGGGGCAAATAAGTTTAATTTCAAAGATTACTTTATAGACGATTTAAATTTAGACCTAAAACTTTTAAATGATAGGTTGAATTATTCACTGAAAATAAATTCAAGTAATCTAAATGAAAAATTCAAAAACCTTAGCCTTTTAGCAGATGGATTATATTCAATTTCAGAAAATAAGATAAACGGAAATCTATCTTCAAGCTTAAATATACCAAATGGAAAGCTAGCTTTTAGCGGAAGAATTTCTGGCGGATTAGATAAATATGACGGTAGCTTAAAAATATCCATTTTAAAAGACGGTAAAGAAACAGTCATAAATCCAAAAATAAGTGGAGGCAAAGACAAATTAGTCGCAAATATTAACGGATTAAATTATGAAATAAATAAAAGAATTAAACTTATTGCTGGTGATGGAATATTAATCGTCAACTTTAATAAGGATGATTTTTCAAAAAGTAGCGGAATAATAGAAATAAAAGATTTTGAAATAAAGGAAAATGAACTTTCTTTAATAAAGCTAAAGGAATTAAAAGGGATTGTTAAAGATAAAAGCATTCAGTTTTCAAACCTATACTTTGAAGGCATCGCCAAAGGCTATATAAACAAAATCATTTATAATCTTGACAATGAAATGTTAGATGTTTCAGTAAAAGGTGAACTTGATAAAAGGTATATCTCTCAGTTTTTAAAGTACGTGGTCTTAGACGGTAATGTTAGTTTTGTTTATGGGTACAATGGAAAGATTGATAAGATTTTAGAAAATAGTGAATTAAATCTAATTGGTAAAAATATGACCCTAAAAACTCCTTATATATCAAATATCGTTAGTATAGATAAGTTTAGCATCAAGATGAAAGATCTGTTATATGTTGACATAAAGGGAAATACAAGGTCTACTTTTGGAGATAGTTATATCCAAATAAATGGAAATATAAACCCTGACGCTAAAATAGGAGATGTTAAGATAACTTCTCAGGTTCTGCCGGTTAAATATCAAAATATATTTAACGGTGTTTTAAATACAAATACAGATGTAAAAATTGAAAAAGATAAAATCATTATAAACAGCTTAAATCAAACAACAGGAAAAATAAAAATTGAGCCTGAATTCTTTACGAAAGAATCAAAAGAAGAAAAGCCTGAATTTTTGAAAAATATAAATTTAAACGTAAAAATCAATACTTTTTCTCCTATTTTTGTAGAAGGAAGCTGGGGAAAAGTTTATGCAGAAGGTAAATTAGATATCACAGGAACGGCATATAATCCAATCATAAACGGAAATATAAGAATCAATTATGGGAAGGTTGACTTTTTAAAAGTAAAATACAACGTTGATTATGTTGATTTAAAAATAATAAACAATAAAGCCTATGTAAACGGAAGATTATCAACGCAAGTATCCGGAACTTATATTTATGTAAATATATCAGGACCGGCTGAAAATATAAAATATGATTTCTTCTCGACCCCGCCGAAATCAAAAGATGAAATACTTACTTTGCTATTAATAAAACAAACACCTGAGCAGTTAGCATCAAGCGGTCTATTTAATATTCTTGGTGGTGTTGCAAAAATTTTATCCCCGTTTAAAGAAGAGAGTGAAGGATCTGGACTGTTTGGAACAGGGTTTAACGTAAATGTTATTCCATCTTACAACCCTACACAAGGTATTACGTTTAACGTTTATGTACAAAAATACCTTACAAGAAAAATATATATAGGCTTATCAAGACCTGTTGGAAACACTTTGAATACTTTTGGTTGGTATGAAGGTGGATATAGATTCACAGAAAGAAGTTACTTTT
>NZ_ABZS01000003.1 GCF_000173615.1 Sulfurihydrogenibium yellowstonense SS-5
TTAAAATACTCTGCAGATTTAAAGTGCAGACCCATTGAACGTTAAGGATATTTCGGATTTCATAGATAACACTGTTAAACTTAGGCAGATTGAATCTTTAGACAGTATACAAAAATTAGTAGATACACTTTCAACGTTTACAAACAGCATAGTAAACGCATCTTCAATGATAGGTAAAAAAGTTAAGTATGAAGGAAATCAGACTTATGTATCACAAGGTCAATCATGCATCGAGTTTAAATTAAATGCTCCAGCACAAAATGTAATAGTTTCATTAGTAGATTCTAACGGCAATATAGTTGAACAAAAAGAATTTACAAATTTAAATGGTAATACTATATATCCTTTATCAATAGAAAATCAAAATTTAGCAGATGGTTATTATAAAGTATTAGTATCAGCAAAAGATTCTGCCGGAAATGATGTCCAAGCAACTGTTTACTCAACAGGAATTGTAAACGGTATAATAAAAGATAACGGTAGTTTAAGTGCGAAAATTAATAATGTCAATGTACCCTTAGATAAAATATTAGAAATAAGTATGTAAAGGAGGGTAGCCATGCTACAGTCATTTTATACAGCAATAACCGGATTAAACGGAAATCAGCAATGGTTAAATGTGATATCTGATAATATTGCCAATGTTAATACAATTGGTTTTAAATCAGAAAGAGTTACTTTTGAAGATTTAATCGCCCATAGCTTAACGACTTTTGCTAACAATACACCTAAAAATACAGAAATTGGTGGCGGGTCTTTCATTGCCCTTACTACAAAAGACTTTTCACAAGGTTCTTTTATGAATACAAACTCTCCAACAGACCTTGCATTAGATGGAGAAGGATTTTTTATGGTTAAAGATAATCAAGGAACTGTCTATTATACAAGGGCAGGACAGTTTAGATTGAATGCTGACGGAGATTTAGTAAACGTTGACGGAATGAAATTACAAGGATGGACGCTTGATGATAAAGGTAATATTATAGGAGCTTTAGATAAAATAAACGTTCCTTATGCTATTAATCCAACAATAACAACAAAAATAAGTCTCGTTGAACCAACAAATTTAGACTCAAGGTCAAATGTTATATCTGCAACTTTTGACCCAACAGATTCAACCACGTTCAATTATGTAAACTCAATGACTGTTTATGATTCTCTTGGAAATCCACATACTTTATCTTTCTATTTTCAAAAAACGAATGAAAGTTCGACAGGAAGCACTTGGAAAGTTTATGTGTATATGGATAACGATTTAACAACACAAGTAGGAAGTTCAACTCTAAACTTTGATACAAATGGAAATTTAACGTCAGGTTCTCCGTTTACATTATCTTTAACTTTAACAAATGGAGCAACTTCTCCACAGTCAATTACTGTTGATGTTTCTAAAATAAAACAAGTAGCTTCAGATTTTATATTCTATGCAAATCAAGATGGTTTTGCTAAAGGAGATTTAATCGGGGTTGCTGTTGCTGAAGATGGTATTATAAAAGGTATGTATTCAAATGGGAATGTTAAAAATATTGCAAGGCTTGCAGTAGCAACATTTAAAGATAAAGAAATGCTTGTTAGAAAAGGCAATAACTTATACTTACCAAATACTCAAACATTTACTCCAATTATCACACCAGGAGGAATTTTGAGTAAAGTAAGAAGTGGGTTCTTAGAACTTTCAAACGTTGACATTTCAAGAGAGTTTATCAACCTTATTACAGCACAAAGAGCATATCAAGCTAACGCAAGAGTTATTACTACAGATGACCAAATACTTCAAGAAGCAATGAATATCAAGAGATAAAACCATAACAACTCCACACATCACAATAAAGAGGTAGGTAATGGCTGAGGAGAAGGAAAATCAAGAGCAGCAGCAGGAAGAAAAAGGTGGCGGGAAGAAGAAGTTAATCATTATATTGATCCCTGTCTTGTTATTAGTATTGGGCGGTGGAGGTTTTTTTGCATATAAAACTTTCTTTGCAAAAGAAGAGAAAGAAAAACCACCGGAGAAAATTGCAAATGAAATAAAAAAAGCTGAAGAGCAAGGAGTAGAGTTAGAAGTTGGAACTTTTGTAGCAAACTTGGCTGATAAAGATGCAGATAGATATATAAAAGTTACTATAGTTATGGAAGTTCAAGATGAGAAAGTAAAGGAAGAGGCTACAAAAAGGATGCCTCAGATAAAAGATGCAATTAATACACTATTATTCACAAAAACAAGCGAAGAACTAAAATCACCGGAAGGAATCGAAAAACTTAAAGAAGAGATAATTAGAAGAACAAATGCTATTTTACCCCTTGGTGGAGTTAAAGATGTCTACTTTACAGAATTCATAATACAAACAAGCTAAGTTGGAGAATATATTATGCATGAGGATATGGAAGTAGATGGGATATATAAAAAAATTAGCTTAATAAAAGATATAAATATACCTATTGTAATAGAACTGGCAAGTTTAAAAAAGAATTTTGAGTTTTTGCTTAACTTAAAAGAGGGTGACATTATAGACCTTGAAAAGAACATTGAAGATTTTGTAAATATATATTTTTCAAATGAAAAAGCAGGATTTGGTGAACTTGTTAATGTAAACGGAAAGTACGGGGCAAGATTAGTAGATTTAATAAAATGATAGATTTTTCAATAATTTTTAAGTTAATTTTATCTTTGTTAATATTAATTGGGACACTATATGGGCTTTTATTTTTTCTTAAAAAATATTCAATACCATTTAGCAAATCCGGTCAAGAAGATATAAAAATCAGAGATGTTAAATTTATTTCCAAGGACATAGGCTTAGTTACAATCGAGTTTGATAATAAAATATTTCTACTTGCATTTCAGAATGGTAAAATAGAAAAAATCAGTGAAAAAGAAATTACTCAAAATCTTGAGCATAAAGAATAGATTAAAAAATAAAAATCTTGTGATATATCAGGTGAGAAATTGGGAATTTTTATAGAACCAAAACAGAAATCCTTAGGACATTGTCCTCTATATGACATGACAGACAGGAAAGTTAAAAGTAAAAGATACACATTTCTAAAGCCGGAAAAGATTCTCCTTCCTTGGTATTACAACGTCATTCTGAGCATAGCAAAGAATCTACCCTTTTTTTATTCAAAAAAAACATTAAAATATTTAAATTTTCAGCTTAATAATAATCACGATATAACAAACAAAATAATACCTCCTTCTGAAGCCAGAAAAAAATCTTACAATATTTTGAATTTCTCGCACAATTTATATTTCATAATATCTATAATCATTGTTTTAACGCTTTTAAACTTTTCTTTTTCTTATGCTGATACATTTTCAGAGACCTTGGCCGGATTTAACCGTTTAGATACAACCCTAAAAATTTTATTACTAATTACAATCATAAGCATAGCACCAGCATTATTGATAAGCGTTACTGCCTTTGTAAGAATTGTTATAGTATTATCATTGTTAAGACATGCTCTTGGTATTCCAACGGCACCGCCAAACCAAGTAATAGTAGGTCTTGCACTTTTTTTAACCATTTTTGTAATGAAACCAACTTTCGAAAAAATAAATGAAGTTAGTATTTCTCCATATTTAAAGAAGCAGATATCTGATATACAAGCAATAGAAAACGCAAAAGAGCCTTTAAAAGAGTTTATGCTAAAAAACACAAGAAAAGAAGATTTAAAACTATTTTTAGATTTAGCCAATGAAAAACCATTATCTCCAAAAGATATCAGTATTTCAACCTTGATTCCGGCTTTCATGATAAGCGAAATTAAAACTGCCTTTGAAATTGTTTTTATAATATACTTACCATTTCTTGTTATAGATTTTATAGTTGCAAGCATCTTGATGTCCATGGGTATGATGATGATACCGCCGATGTTTATATCATTACCTTTTAAGCTTATGCTGTTTGTCCTTGCAGATGGCTTTGAACTTTTAGTCAAAGCTCTTGTTAGCAGTTATAAGTAGTGAGAGGTGCAATCATGACGATAGATATGGCAGTTAATTTAACATCTGAAATGTTTAAAATTGCTATTTTAGTTGGCGGTCCGGTAATTTTAATAACCTTCATTGTTGGACTTTTGATTAGTATATTCCAAGCTGCAACACAGATAAACGAAATGACTATAACATTTGTTCCAAAAATCATCGCGGCGGTGATAGGTTTAATCATTTTTGGCTCATGGATGACAACAAAGTTAGTTGATTATACAAAAGAAGTATTGATGATGATCTTTAAGATTGTACAATGAGTGAAAAATGGTACTAATAACACCCGACCAAGCTATAACAGTTGCACTAATATTTTCAAGAATAATTGCGTTTTTTTTGGCTTTTCCGCTCATTTCATCTCCAATAATTCCTCACAACGTAAAAGTTTTATTAGTTGTTTCTTTTGCTTACTTTACAATGCTAAATTTCAATATAAAGTTAGAAATAAAAGAATACGATTTGTTAATATTCCTTACGCTAATTCTAAAAGAAATTTTTATTGGTTTTTCCTTAGGAATGATAGTTAATATATTTATTGGAGCTTTTTCTTACGCTGCAGAAATAATTAGCTATCTCATGGGGCTAACAGTTTTAAATATATTCAACCCGGCTTTTGGTCAAACTTCTGTGCTATCCGGATATTTTCTTTTTTTATTTTATCTCTTGTTTTTTATATCCGGAGCTTATCAAATTTTTATAGGAGCTTTGTTTAAAAGCTTTGAAGTAATCCCTCTTTCTTCTTTTAATATAAATAATGGAGTGTTTGAATTTATCATCAAAAAAAGTTCAGATATTTTTTTACTGTCTTTTCAGATGGCATTCCCGTTTATTTTAGTCTTACTTGTATTTAATATAGTTTTGGCATTGGTAAATAGATTGATCCCTCAAATAAACGTTTTTATTGTTGGTCTTCCGGCACAGATTTTTATTGGATTTGTCATACTCATATTTGCAAGTTCATTAATAATAAGCGTAGGCCTTAACTTTATTGATAAAATGACAAATTATTATTTAACTTTAATGAAAATTTTTGGCAGGTAAAAAATGGCTAAAGACCCACGTAAAACGGAAAAAGCAACCCCGAAACGAAAACAGAAAGCCAGAGAGGAAGGACAAGTTCTCAAAAGTATGGATGTATCTATTTCTGCA
Source organism: Sulfurihydrogenibium yellowstonense SS-5 (assembly GCF_000173615.1). Lineage (GTDB taxonomy): Bacteria > Aquificota > Aquificia > Aquificales > Hydrogenothermaceae > Sulfurihydrogenibium > Sulfurihydrogenibium yellowstonense. Next base: position 5,135 of record NZ_ABZS01000003.1, read on the forward strand.
TCATTATTTGTCATTTTTATTGTCTTAATATTTTATTTACCTTTTGCATACAAATATCTTGTCGGATACTTTAAATATACGTTTTCAAATCCATTATATCTAATTCCAGATAATGGGAGTATGTTTATTTGGTTTACACTTAAAATATTAGCAATCTTAACACTGCCTGTCATTCTTATTCTTTTTATAGTCGGGATTGCATCAAATGTTATACAGTTTGGTTTTTTATTTACTCTAAAACCTCTTACTCCAAAGCTTGATAAATTAAATGTTATTTCTGGGATAAAAAGAATATTCTCTTTGACTGTTTTATTTGAGCTAATTAAAAATCTTGCCAAACTAACTGTAGCATTGTTTTTATCTTATTTCCTTGTAAAGTATCTATTAAATGACTTTTTAGTTTACATGACAGGCTCCATTAACAATCAAATTTATGTTTTGAGTAAAACGATTATTATCCTTGTAATGTCGTTTGCTTTTTTATCTGTACCAATAGCCATCGCCGATTTTCTTTATAGGAGATATGAGTACGAAGAAAATCTTAAAATGACAAAAGATGAAGTTAAAGAAGAGAGAAAATCCTACGAAGGAAACCCGTTAGTCAAGAGAGAGATTAGAAAAAGAATGAGACAGCTTGCACTAAAAAGGATGATTGCAGAAGTTCCAAAAGCAGACGTTGTAATCACAAACCCAGAACACTATGCTGTTGCATTAAAGTATGAAAGAGGAAAAATGCATGCACCAAAAGTGATAGCAAAAGGACAAGATTTAATAGCCCAAAAGATTAAAGAAGTAGCAAAAGAACATGGCATTAAAATAGTAGAAGACCCACCATTAGCAAGAACATTATACAGTAGTTGCGAAATTGGAGATTATATTCCAGAAAATCTCTATGAAGCAGTAGCAAAAATATTAGCAGAAATTTATAAAGCTAAAAAAGTGGTATAATAATGATAGATAAATGTTTTTTTAATGTGGAGGCATTATGAATCTTAAATCAATAAAAGCCCTTTTTTTATTTATTTTATTTGTAATTAATTTCTCCTTTGCGCAAGTAAGCATTAAACCAGGCGAAATATCATATATAGAAGTTCAGTATAACAATACATTAGTAGCCGGAGAAACATATAATATAACCTTAAAATTTACAGATGCTTTTGGAAACCCATCTAACAATTTTGGTCTTGCATCAAAGATAAAAGCAGTATCTAATGGCCTTGAAATTAGTAAATCTGAGATTTATCCGGGGGATATAAAAAACGGGGAAACCATTATTACAGTTAAAGGAAAAAAGGCCGGTTTTTATAGCTTAACATTTTTTTTGGATGAAAAACCACTGATTCTTAAAGTTTTACCACTTGAAGCCTTAACATCATCTATGAATTTTAGAGTAATAAACAATAAAGCAGAAATAGCAGTAATAGAATCTAAGGATAGTTATTTACCCGGTTATCCGTATGAAATAAGAATAAGCTTTTTTGATAGAGAGGGAAATCCGGTATTAGAAAAATCGCATATCAACCAAACATTCCTTATTAATGCCAATGGAAGCACTAAAGAAGTAAATGTAAATGATTTTAATGGAAATGTGTACAAATTTGATATACTACCTTTTACAGTTGAAGATTTTAACATTGTTGTTCAGGATAAATCTAACAAAAACATCTTGGCGTCAAAAACTATAAAGCCTGAGATACAAACCATAGGAAAAATTGAGGTAATTGCTCCATCAGAAACTGAAGCCGGAAAACCATTTACTCTAGAAATAAAAGTTTATGATACTCAAGGTAGATTAATAAAAGTATATGATAAAATCGGCAAAGATATAAAACTAAAAGTTAATGGCTCCGGAAGAATAATTCCTGATATAATTCCAAAAGAAGCGTTTGTTGAAGGTGTAGCCCAAATTCAAGCTATTTATACAAAAAGTGAAACAATCAATATAGAGCCTGTAATTCTTGGATTGAATACAAGCATTGATGTAGAAAAAAAGACTCAAAAAGAAGAGAAAAAAATAGTAGAGCAACCTAAAAAGGAACAAGAATTGCCAACAGAAAAAAAATCTGAACAAATACCGGAGAAAAAAGAAAAGAAAACCACCGCTATAAAATTAAAATTTCCATTAGAACTTGGAATAATTAGCAAAGTAAACCTAATATCTTCAAAAGAAAGTAATTTTATATATAAGATTTACTTTTCAAAGAGAAATTTAGAGTATGAAGTAAGAAACTATGAAAAAGATATTTTTATAGGAAAAGAAAATATAGGAAAACTAAACTTCGTTGAAGATAAAGACCATAACATAGTTTTAAATATATCTTTGAAAGATGATTATACAGCAGAAGCTTCATTGTTAAAGGATTCAAAAAATACTATTGAAGTTAAGGTTGTAGAAAAATGATAGAAAAGGTAATCCTAATTCCTATCATTCTTAATCTTGTCAATCAGCCAAAAGAGACAATCGAAAATGAAAATGTTATAGAAATTCCTATATATAAGCAGGAAATTTCCATTCCGATTTCTAAAAAGAAAAAGAATTCTTACGTGTCAAGAAAAAGAAAAAATTTAAATTATAAGGTAAATGTTTATAAAGATTCTAATTATCTTCATGTAAAAATTTCTATACCAAGAAAATATCTAAAATCTAATCAAACAATAAAACTGCCACCGAAAAAAGTTGATGTAGAAATAGAAGAATAAAATATAAAGGAGTTAAGATGCATCGAGGAATAGTAATTTTAGATTTTGGCTCTCAATACACCCAGTTAATAGCAAGAAGGATAAGAGAATTAAATGTTTATAGCGAGATTTTGCAGTTTAACGCATCTGTAGAGGAGATACTAAAACATAATCCAAAAGGAATGATATTTTCTGGTGGACCTGCTTCTGTTTATGAGCCTGATGCACCTAAGCCGGATGAAAAAGTTTATGATTTAGGATTGCCTATTCTTGGAATTTGTTATGGACTTCAGCTTATAACTCATCATTTTGGTGGAGAAGTAATAAAAGCTGATAAGCACGAGTATGGTAAAGCCGAGTTAGAAGTTTTAGATCATGAAGACCTTTTTTATAATATCCCACACTATACACAAGTTTGGATGAGTCATGCAGATAAAGTAGTAAAACTACCGGAAGGTTTTGAAGTAATTGGTAGAACGTTTAACGCGCCTTTTGCAGCTGTAAGAAACAAAGAAAAGAAAATTTGGGGCGTTCAGTTCCATCCGGAAGTAAGCCATACACTTCTTGGTAAAGAAATGCTGAAAAACTTTGCAGTCAGGATTTGTAAATGTAAACAAGACTGGACTATGGGTAATTTCTTAATGGAAAAGCAGGCTGAAATAAGAAAAATGGTGGGTAACAAAAAAGCAATCTGTGCTTTGTCTGGTGGCGTTGATTCATCTGTTGCGGCGGTTTTAGTTCATAATGCGATTGGAGATAATTTAACTTGCATCTTTGTTGACAATGGACTTTTGAGAAAAGGTGAAAGAGAACAGGTAGAAAAAACATTTAGAGACAATTTCCATATTTCATTGATAGTAGTAGATGCAAAAGATAGGTTTTTAAAGGCATTAAAAGGAATCACAGACCCGGAGCAAAAGAGAAAGATAATCGGTAATCTTTTTATAGAAGTCTTTGAAGAAGAAGCGAAAAAATTAAAAGATGTAGAATACTTAGTTCAAGGTACATTATACCCAGACGTTATAGAAAGCGTATCAGTTAAAGGGCCATCAGCAGTTATTAAAACTCACCATAACGTTGGCGGACTACCGGAGAGAATGAACTTAAAGCTTATAGAACCGCTAAGAGAGTTATTCAAAGATGAAGTAAGAGAGCTTGGCAAAGAGCTTGGATTGCCAGAAGAGATTATTTACAGACAACCATTCCCAGGACCAGGTTTGGCTATAAGGGTAATTGGTGAAGTAAATGAAAATGATTTAAACATTTTAAGAGAAGCAGATGCAATAGTTTTAGAAGAAATAAAAAAAGCAGGACTTTATAAAGATTTATGGCAATCTTTTGCAGTTTTACTGCCAATTCATACAGTCGGAGTAATGGGAGATTATAGAACATACGAAAAAGTCATAGCAATCAGAGCAGTAGAAAGTACGGACGGAATGACAGCTGACTGGGCAAGGCTACCGTATGATTTACTTGACACGATGATGAGACGAATAATTAACGAAGTAAAAGGTGTCAATAGAGTAGTTTATGATATCTCTTCAAAGCCACCTGCAACCATAGAATGGGAATAATTTGAAAATAGGAATAGCATTATCCGGCGGTGCAGTAAGAGGACTTGCTCATATTGGAGTTTTAAAAGCCTTAGAAGAGCTTGACATTAAGCCAGATATAGTCTCCGGAGTTAGTGCTGGCTCTATCATTGGTTCTTTTTACTGTGCCGGATATTCTCCCAAAGAGATGGAAGAGATTGCTTTAAAAACCAATTTAAACAGCTTCATACTTCCTTCTATTTCTAAAAAAGCTCTCTTTAGCTTAGATAAATTAGAAAGCTTTTTGGAAAAATACATTGGAAAGATAAATATTGAAGATTTAAAAATTCCTCTAATAATCGCAGCAACAAATTTAAATAAAGCAACCATAGAATATTTTCAAAGTGGAAGTTTAATAAAAACAGTTAAGGCTTCTTGCAGTATTCCAGTCATGTTTAAACCTGTTAAGATTGATAAATATTTCTATGTTGACGGGGGTATTATGAATAACCTTCCGGTAGAAACTTTAAGAGAAAAAGTAGATTTTGCAATAGGTGTGGAAGTAAATCCATTTTTAGAAGAAGAGAAAGATTTTAATAATATAATTTCAATAGGAATAAGAAGTTTTTATCTTGCCATAAGGTCTAACACTGAAACAAGCAAAAAGCTTTGTGATTTAGTTATCCAGCCAATAGAACTTGTTAATATTCCATTGTTTGCTACTTGGAAAGCAAAAGAGGCGATAGAAATAGGTTATACTTTTACAAAAGAGTTAATTAAAGAGCAAATAAGAAAATGACAGATAATTATACAAACGTTTAATCCTCAACTGTTTATCTCTAAACAAATACTTTAATCATTTGAAATTATAAATGTATCGATTTTTTAAATCATTTAATTGTGTTAGAATATTACTATACTTGAACCATCTTTCATATTTTAGGAGGGAAATATTAATGTTGATTAATCGTATTAAAATATTATTATCATTAATATTTGTCTTTTATTCAACGTATGCATTAGCACAGATAAAAGTCGAATCAGGTAATATATCTTATTTTCAAGTAAACTATAAGAAAACTGTTAGAGCCGGAGAAGAAACTACTATTACTATTACTGCTAAAGACCCTTTTGATAATGATGTTACAGATCTTTCAGGAAAAGTTATATTAAAAATTAATAATAAAGATAAAGTTATTACTTTTTCAAGTGGTGTTGGAAGTTTAAAGTTCTATTCTGAAACAGTCGGAAAATACAATTTTAAAATTTACTTAGAAAATGAGCCATTTAAGATAAAAGATTCTTACACATCCGGTTTTCTAAATGAATTTAACATTTACGTTTTAAACAATAAAATTTCTAAAGTCGAAATCATAACCTCTCCTGAATTTATACCTGAGTATGAAAAAGAATTTTCTATCGTTGCATATGATAAATTTGGAAATTTAGTTAATGATACATCTTATGGTGAACAATCTTTAATAATTCAAACTAACGGGAGCTTTAAAACTATCATAAGAAATAAGGAACTTGAAAACGGAAGAAAAACAATAAAATTTATTCCATCTGAATTACATGATATAAAAATAGAGGTTTTCGATGAAAATAAATCTTTACTTGGGTCGAAAACCTTAGCTTTTGTTATACAAATTCCAAAATATATAAAAATTGCAATGCCGGAGAAAACAAGAGCCGGTGAAGAGTTTGAAGCAAAACTTAGTGTTTATGACCAAAACGGTTTGTTAATAAAAGTCTATGACAAGATAGGAAAACCTGTAAAATTGACTCATAATGGTTCAGGAAGACTAATACCGGATATTGTATACCCTCAGCAATTTTCTAAAGGTATAGCTATAGTAAAGCTGATTTATACAAAAAATGAACAAATTAAAATTACACCTATAATTGAAGGATATGAAAAAATATCTTATAGCGAAGGGTCAAAAGAACCAGCACAAGAAACTCCAAAAGAAGAAAAAGCACCAGAGATAGTAAAAAAACCAGAAACAAAAGAGAAAATTATTCCGGATAAAATAGTTAGAGCTAAAGAGCCAGTCAAAATTTTAAATCTTTTTATACCTAAAAACATTGGAAAGCTTGAGAATGTTGAAACATTGAAAGAAGGAAATGGAATCAAAATCTTAAAGTTAGTTATTTCCAATAGAAATAGAGATATAGAAGTTATAAAAGTAAACAGAAATATAGAAGTTAACGGAAGAGAAATTGGAAGATTGTCTTTATATGAGAATCAAGAAGGTGAAATTGAGATAGAAATAAAAACTCTACAAAATTACACTGTAAATCCTGTGTTAGATAAAAGCCAAAATTTAATTAAATTAGAAATATATAAAGATTAAAAGTTAGATAATGCCCGGAAAGTAGGAGTTTTCAAAAATTTTTGTTAGCGTACCTTTACGTGTCATCCTGAGGACTTTTAGTCCGAAGGATCTCTTTTTCGATCTTTTGACTTGAAAAGAAAGGTGTGAGATTCTTCGCTTCGCTCAGAATGAAGATGTGGATGGAGATATAACTTCTCTTTTTTCTATCATTTTTATGGTTCTGCTCTGAAGACTCTCCTCTTTTAAGAAGAAAAGACAAGGAAGTGAGGAATATGAGTAAGAAAGGAGGAAGATTATTCGCTTACACTCAAAATGTTTTATATAATAACAACGAAAAGTTAAATGATAAGCATTAAAGAAAGGATAATCTTAGATGTTGTCCTGCGGCCGGCTAAAAATCTCCTGTTTTTCTTTTTTCAAGCCATCACATAATCTGGTGTTTTGTCTTCAATCAATCTCTTATTTAGCTTTTGTATTGAATAGCAAAACGAAGAATGAGACCACGTTAAAGGACACACAGATAACGGCTCTCCTGTGAATGGATGGAACTGCTCTGCCAACAATCCAGCCTGAGTTTTTCTCTTTATCACCCAGTTAATCAGCTGAAATGCCCTATCAAACAATCCAACCTGTGTATACCAGTTAGCAAGCCATAAAGTAGTTATTATCCAAGGATTTCCTGGTGTATCATCAGACACTTTGTGATAGTAATCGTTTTCATATCTTGCAAGACCACCAATCCCATTTTTTATCCAAAGCCTATCCTCTACTGCCCTTACAGTATTAACCATTCTATAATCTTCTGGGTCTATCACGCCAAATTCATGAACAAGAAGCAAACTACTTTCTACAGTTTTATCCTTAATGATATTTCCGTTTTTATCTCTGTATATTCCTCTTAAAAATCTTCCTTCTTCTTCATCATAAAGATATTTCAAAATTCCATTCCTAATTTCCTCGGCTTTTTGATTGTACAAAACAGACTCTTCTTTATTTCCTACAAGTACAGCAAGCTTGGATGCAGCAATCAAACCTGCGTATACTGTTGATGCTGTATAAGTAAAAATACCTCTTCTTTCTTCCCATAAATCATAGCTTTCAAGGGGAAGGTTTAACTGTGGGTCTGTATACTTAACCATAAAGTTTGCAGCCTTTCTGACAAATCCGTTATACATATAGTCCACAAACTCGATATCTTTACTATTTAAATAATGATTGTACAAAGCAACCACCACTAAAGCTGTCTCATCTTCTTGGATTGGAAGCTGATAATTTTCATCATCGTCACACCAAGGATGCCATGAAGAACCTGCTGTTCCATCGGGAGAATATTTATGAAGAAGAAATCCTTCATCTGTTATATGCTGTTTACAGAATTTAAAAAATCTTTGTGTTAAGTTTGTATATCCTGCGTTATCAAGAGACATAACGATAAAAGCACCATCCCTTGGCCAAAGATAGCTGTAATGGTCTTTGTTGAACTTATAAATCGATGTATCATTTGCGGCAACGATAGCACCGTTATTGTCAAAGTGAGCACGAATGATTAAAAGACTTTGATAGTATAGGTCTTTTATATTTTTAGATAAAGCCGGCAATAGCCTGTCTTTTGTCTTTATCCAACCTTGCCAAAACTCCTGCGTCTCTTCAAGTAAATGATCTAAGCCTTCATTGCTTACTTTATTTTTCAATTTAACTATATCATCATAACGATGACCAACTAAAAGATAGTAGTAAGCTGTTTTACTTTCAAAAGGTTTTAGATTTTCAACTATTGCCCAAGCACTATCGATCTCTCCTTGAACTATCTTATTTCTGCTTAAATGACCTCTTTCAATCTCCAACCAAGAGCCGGATGTATGGTTTTTCTTTGAGACGGTATATTCAAAATTACTACTTTGAGATGAGATATAAATATACGTTGCGCCTTTGTAATGAATCAAGCCTTTTAATTTTGGGTCGTAGTATGCAGTATTACCTATTTCAGATTCATTTAACTTAAACCCGTGGTAAAAAAATATTTTTACTTCTTTTTCTTCTTCTGTTAGATTTGTAATCAGGATTTGATGGATTAAGATGTCTGAATATTTATGAATAGCTGATTTAAAGTTTAGTTTGATACCAAGCTCATCAGATTTAGCTTCTAAATTCGCAACCAGCGAATTTTCACAGTAGCTAAATTTTTTCTCCCAAGAGTCATCAATCCATTTAAACCTACCATTTACATATATACCAATAGAGTTTGCCTCTGAGTTTAGATGATTATACATTCCAACATAAGGAAAGTAAAAGTCTCTAATAGCAAAGTTTTTATCTATATTAACAAAAAATCTTCCATTACTTAACACTATCTCTTTCATAGATTGACTTTACCTCTTTGTCTGTTAAATGTTTAAATTGATGTGGCTTTAAGTTTTCAATAGAAATGCTATCTATTTTAACACGGACAAGCCTTCTTACTTTATGATTAAATTTACTCACATATCTTCTTAAGATTCTTTTTTTTCCGCTATGAATTTCAAAAAGTAGCCATGTGCTATCTTTTGTGTGTTTTAAGATTTCAACTTTATCCGGTTTAAAAAAGCCGTCTTCTAAAATAGCTCCTTTTTTCATCTGATTTAGCCTCTCTTCATTAACTTTTGGAACTACCTCTACGTGATAAATTTTTCTGATTTCATGCCTTGGATGGGCAATTTTATTTGCAAACTCACCATCATTTGTTAAAATTAAAAGACCTTCGCTATTATAATCAAGCCTTCCAACAGGAAATAAGTTTTCTTTGATATTTAACTCTTTAAGCAAATCTGTTAATGTTTTTCTTCCAAACTTATCTTTCCCAACTGCTGAAAGATAGCCAACAGGTTTGTAGATTTTTATGTAAATCTTTTTCTCTACCGGTTTTATGATATTACCTTCAACTTCTACTACATCTTTTTCAGGATTTATCTTAGCTCCTAAGTCTTTGATGATTTCTCCATTTACTTTAACTATTCCTTCTTTTATAAGCTCGTCTGCCTTTCTTCTGCTACATATTCCACTTTGTGCTATATATTTATTCAATCTTACTTGCATTTTTAACAGCCTTAATAAAATTTTTAATTATATAATATACACACCTTGGGTGAGAAATTATGAAATTTAAAAAGGAAATCCTTCTCAGTATGGATACAGATTGTAAAAAGTGATACAAGAAAGATAAGAAAGCGATTTGAATAGGCAGGAAGAGAAAAGGAGATTCTTTCCGTGGCTAGAGAATTAAGATTTTTGATTTAATTAAAATAAAGCATTCTTAATAAATAAATCGGATTAATAACATATTTTATCGCTACAATTTGGATTAAAATATTTAATAATTTTTTAATAGGAGGTAAAAAAGTTTTGACAATTTTAGCTTTTTTAATAATGCTTGGAGTACTGATTACGATACATGAATTTGGACATTTTCTTTTTGCGAGAATGTTTGGCGTAAAAGTAGAAACATTCTCGATAGGATTTGGACCACCAATATTCAGATGGAAAGGAAAAGAAACAGAATACCAAATAGCACTTATTCCCCTTGGTGGATACGTAAAAATGTATGGTGAAGATTCAATGACAGAACCAGTCCAAGGTGAAGTTAATAAAGAAGCCTACAACGACCCAAGGTCTTTTCATTCAAAAGCAAGATGGCAAAAAATGTTAATAGCATTTGCCGGACCACTCTTTAACATAATCCTTGCAATAGTTTTATTTATAGCTGTTTATGCAATAGGTATAAAAGAACCGGCATATTTAACACAGCCACCGGAAATAGGATATGTTGAGAAAAACTCAGTTGCTGAAAAAATAGGACTACACCCGTTTGACAAGATTTTAAAAGTAAATGGTGAAGAAGTTAAAAATTGGAAAGATTTAACAATTAAATTAGCAATGAAATCTGGCAAAAATATAGATATAGAGTTTTTAAGAAATGGTAATGTCTATAAAGTATCTGCTACTCTTCCGGAAGATATGACAAAGGATTCCTTCGGCATTTCTCCAATAATAGAGCCAAAGGTTGGTAAAGTTTTGCCAAATACACCGGCAGAAAAAGCAGGTTTAAAAGAAGGGGATATTATTATTGCTGTAAATGGAAAGCCAATAAGAACATGGTTTGAATTTGCAGACTTTATGTCTAACTTAAACAAAAAAAGAGACATTAACCTTATTGTTAAAAGGGATGGAAAAATTATTTCTTTAATGATAACACCGGAATACAATCAAGAGCTTAAAAAATATACAGTAGGCATATCTCCAAAATTTGAAGTAAAGACCATCCAGTATCCTTTAGACCAAGCAATAGTAAAAGCATTTGATAAGACAAAAGAATTAACAGTATCAATATATCATGTTGTAGCAGGTTTATTTACAGGTGAGGTGTCATTTAAAACCCTTGGCGGTCCTATCTCTATTGCTAAGTTTTCAGGAGAAGCATTAGAATCTGGAATTACAACATTCTTATTTGCGATGGCTTTTATGTCTTTACAGCTTGGGTATTTAAACTTACTTCCTATTCCGGTTCTTGATGGTGGATTAATATTTATACTTTTGATAGAAAGTATTATCAGAAGACCACTTCCAGAAAAGGCAAAAGAATATTTAGCATACATAGGCTTTGCACTTCTTGGTAGCTTAATGATTTACGTCATTTTTAATGATATATTAAGAGCTATACAATAAATATAAAAAATATATTTTTATATATGGAGTAAAAATGGCTACAAGAGTTGGGATTATCGTTTTAAGTGGAACCTTAGATAAAGTAATGCCTGCTTTTATAATTGGGACTACAGCTGCGGCTATGGGTATGGAAGTAGGGATGTTCTTTAGCTTTTATGGATTAAATGCAATTCATAAAGAAAAACATAAAAATTTAAAAGTTTCTCCGGTAGGAAATCCTGCAATGCCTATGCCTGTTCCTGTGCCACAGATACTAACAATAATGCCAGGTATGATGGATTTTGCAACATCTATGATGAAAGGAATGATGGAAAAACATAAAGTCCCATCTTTAGAACAACTAATCCAACAAGCAAAAGATTTAGAGATAAAATTATATCCATGCCAGACAGCAATGACTCTCTTTGGCTATACGGTCGATGACTTAATAGAAGGTGTAGAAAAACCGGCCGGAGCTGCAACTTTTTTAAGCTTTGTAAATGCAGGTGATAAATCAATAGTTTTGAATTTTTAACTATATATCGGGCGAAAAATTAAATAAAATATAAGATCCTTCGCACAGTTGCAGAGTGGCAAATAAGGCAATTGCTAACGTGTTTTTACTTTCTTTATCATCCTGAGGGCTTTAGCCCGAAGGATCTCTTTTTTGATTTTTTGGCTTGAAAAGAAAAATATGAGATTCTTCGCTTCGCTCAGAATGACAGTGTGGATTTTTACAAGCAGCCTCAATAAGGAAATAAAGGCTACTTCAAAACTTGCCAACCAAAATTCCTTCCGTTGGATTCCTAACAGAAACATTGGCTTGCTTTGAAGGTTTTCATCAGACGGAGTATGGCTTTCCTTGTAATAATTAACAAAGCAATGAATTAAGAAATTATTAAGATATTTTGGATTAAAAATTGAACTCGGGGGTTTATGCCCCGAGTTAGGAATTATTTAGACATGTTGAAATCCATACTGAAATCCATATCCGGTCTGCATTTTTCTTGCAAGCTCTTCTAATCTTCTGATTCTCTCTTCAGTTGGTGGGTGAGTTGAAAATAGTTTCATTATGAAATCTCCGCTAAGTGGATTGACAATCATCATATGAGCAGTTCCCGGATTGACTTCTCTAGATGCTACTTCTTGTATCTGTGGATTATGTGCTATTTCTTCCAATTTTCTTAAAGCATTAGCTAAGCATAAAGGACATCCGGAGATTTTTGCTCCTGCTTCGTCTGCTAAAAATTCTCTTGAACGAGATATTGCCATTTGTACTAAAGTTGCTGCTAAAGGGGCAACTATAAACAAGATTACAGAACCTATTATTGATGCAATTGTATTACTGCTGTTTTCTTCATCATTATTATTTCCACCGAAGAATGTACTGAAATAAGCTATGTTGGCAAGCATAGAGATTGCTCCACCAATAGTTGCAGCTATTGAAGAAATAAGTATATCTCTATTTTTAATGTGCCCAAGCTCGTGAGCTAAAACACCTCTTAGTTCATTCTTGTCTAAAATTTGTAAAATACCGGAAGTTACAGCTACAGCTGCATGGTTAGGGTCTCTTCCTGTTGCAAAAGCATTTGGAACAGCCATCGGTGCTAAATAGATTTTTGGTTTTGGAATGCCGGCTCTCCTTGCTAGATCTTCGACCATTTCATGAAGCCAAGGTGCCTCTTCATACGAAATCTCTCTCGCTCCATACATAGCCAAAGCAACTTTATCAGAAAAGAAATAGCTGAAAAAGTTCATAAATAATGCTACCACAAACGCAATTATCATACCTTGCTTTCCGGCTACTAAATGACCAATGGCAAGAAATAAACCTGTCAAAACTCCTAAAAGTAAAACTGTTTTCAGCTGATTTGCCATTCTTTAAACCCCCTATTTCTAAAATGCTTATATAAATAATACAACCGAGGCAGGTATTTTTCAACCCCCTCGGTCATACTTTTAAAAGTGTTTTCTTTATTAGTTATTAATGAACTTCTGGATTTATTACATCTCCACCGGATTCATTACCACCTTGTCCATAAAGTTTTTGTGCAAATCTGTTAGCAACGTTTTGTAATTTATTTAATGCAGTTTGGATTTGTGTTCTATCGTTAGATTCAATAGCTTTCTTAGCTTCAGCTATTACATTTTCTGCTTCCGAGATTTCTTCTGATGTAAATTTAGCTTTGTTTTCATTAAATGCCTTTTCAAAGCTATACACTAAAGCATCAAGTTGGTTTCTTAACTCAATTGTTTCTTTAAACTTCTTGTCTTCTTCTTCATGTTTTTTAGCTTCTTCGATAAGTTTTTCAATATCTTCCTTGGTTAATCCGCTTGATGGTGTAACTGTTATAGATTGTGCTCTACCTGTTGCCTTATCTGTAGCTGTAACATGTAGTATACCATCTGCGTCTATATCAAAGCACACTTCTATTTGAGGAACTCCTCTTGGTGCCGGTGGAATATCAGTTAATCTAAAGCTACCAAGCAATTTATTTTCTCTAGCAATGCTTCTTTCACCTTGGTATACTGCAATTTCAACAGTTGTTTGGTTATCAACTGCTGTTGTAAACATTTCACATTTTTTAGTTGGTATAGGAGTGTTT
>NZ_ABZS01000002.1 GCF_000173615.1 Sulfurihydrogenibium yellowstonense SS-5
ATCAGAACATTAGGCTTTTAAGCCTGTATTGATTACGATGATAGGTTATCAGGAAGTTTCTCTCATGTCAAGTATTTTATGAAAGGAGGTGCTTTTATGAATAGCTACAAAATCGTCGTTGGAGTTGATGTATCTAAAAACTCATTCACTGCTACAGTTTTGTATGATAACAAGAAAGAAACCTTTGAAGTTAAATCAGACCCGGTTGAGTTTGAAAAGAAAATAAAGCCTTATCTTAAAAAGTTTAAGCAGTCAGATATGCTTATCATAATGGAGCATACAGGAGTTTATCATTTAAAGCTTGCTAATTATCTGTATGAAAATGGCTATAAAGTAGCAGTGATTAATCCATTTTCAATAAGGAAATTTATGGAAGCTAAAATGACAAGAGTTAAAACAGATAAGACTGATTCATACTTTATTGCAGAGTACGGAAGAACGTTTTTCGATGGAGAGCTTTATAAACCAAAACCAGATGTAGAAAAAGAGATTGAAGTAAAACTAAAGATATTAGAAGACCTACAGCATCAGCTTACAAAGCTAAGAAATCAAAGAGAATCTTTAAGTCATGTACCAATACCAATGAAAAAATTGAAAGAGAACTTGGAATATTATGATGAGATAATTGAAAAAATAGAAAAAAGCATAAAAGAACTTGAGAAAGAAATAAAAGAATTGTCTAAAAAGAATTTTCAAGAGGAATACAAGCTTTTAAAAAGCATACCTGGTGTAAGTGATAGGACTATAGGAATGATAATATCAGTATTTGACGGATTTAAAAGATTTAAGAGTGTAAAAGAAGCAGCCAGCTTTGCTGGTTTAAATCCAAGTCCATACGAAAGTGCAGCATGTGTAAAGAAAAGTGGTTCGATAAAGAAAATGGGAAATCCATATGCAAGAAAGATACTATACATGGCAGCATTATCAGCAATAAGGTTTAACAAATACTGCAGAGAATTATACGAAAGGTTAGTAAGTAAAGGTAAAGCTAAAAAGTTAGCATTAGTGGCTGTAGCACATAAGTTATTAAGACAGGCATATGGTGTATTAAAAAACAGAAGACCATTTGATGAAAATTTTTGCACTTGACATTTAACATAGAACATTCTGAGCGAAGCGAAGAATCTCATATTTTTCTTTTCAAATCAAAAAATCAAAAAAGAGACTTTTGGACTTACGTCCTCAGTATGACGGACAAGGTAAACTTATAAAAATTTTGGAACACTCTTCTCTTTCACTTGATTTAAAAGCTTTTTCTTTTAACTTATACAGTATGATAAAATTAAGTATTTGATATTTTATTTGAGGTTAAAAAATGCAACACCTAACACCTGAGCAAATAGAGGAGCTTAAAAACATCTTACTTGAATGGAGAAATCAGCTGATAGAAGATACAAAGAAAAACACAGGAGAAGCTCTTTCATTTGAAGGTGCTGATGAGATGGAAAGGGCAGAGGCGGAGACTTCAAGAATCTTAACACTTCGAAATCTTGACAGAGAAAGAAAGCTTTTAAAAAGAATAGAACAAACCTTACAAAAAATAGAGTACGGCGTTTATGGAATATGTGAATCATGCGGTGCCGAGATTCCATACGAAAGATTGAAAGTAAGACCTATTGCTTCTTTATGTATAAAATGTAAAGAAAAACAAGAAGAGGAAGAAGAAAAATGAGAGTAAAGCTTACAGATAAAGATGCTTTAGTTGTAGTTGATATGCAAAATGATTTTATGCCATATGGAGTTTTGCCTGTAAAAGATGCTGACAAAATCGTCCCAACGATAAACAAATACATAGAAAAATTTGAAAATAAAGGGCTTCCTGTTTTCTTTACAAGAGATTGGCATCCGGAAAATCATATATCTTTTAAGGGATTTGGCGGAATATGGCCTCCTCATTGCGTTCAAAATACAGAAGGTGCAAAATTTCATCCAGACCTGAAAATTTCATCAGACAACAAATTTATCATTTCAAAAGGTTTTTTACAAGATTTTGATGCTTACTCAGGTTTTCAAAATACAGTTTTAGATAGCTTATTAAAAGAAAGAGGAATAAAAAGAATTTTTGTTTGTGGCGTGGCAACAGATTTTTGTGTAAAAAACACAGCTGTCGGCGGTGTAAATCTTGGATATCAAGTATTTTTACTAACTGATGCAATTAAGCCGGTTTTTGAAGATAAAGAGAAAGAAGTGATAGACGGTCTTTTAGAAAAAACAGTTATAGCAATAGAGCTTCAAGATTTAGAATGATGGATATAAACTACATCACACAAGAAAATCAGCTTGAAAGTCTAAAAGTATTACAAGATAAACCTTATCTGTATTTAGATACAGAAGTAATGATAAAAGATTTTGAAAACATAGATTTTTTCAATGATAAAATCAGGCTTATTCAAATTGGTGATGAAGAGAATACTTTTGTCATTGACTTACTAAAGATAAATCCGGAAGTGGTTAAAAATCATATTCAAAACCTGATAGAAAATAAAGGAATTATAGGACATAATTTAAAGTTTGACTTAAAATTTTTAAAAACAAATCTAAACATACTTCCAAAAATCGTTTTTGATACTATGATAGCATCTCAGATATTGGCAAAAGGAGATAATAGTCAAAGGCATTCTCTATCAGCATCTGCAAAAAGATTTGTCAGCTTAGATGTAGATAAAACATATCAAAAATCACCTTGGTGGGCAAAAGACCTTTCACCTGAGCAGATAGAATACGCAGCAAAAGATATAGACGCATTAAGACATCTTTTTAAAGAAGAGAAAAATCAATTAAATCAAGATAATTTGCATAAAAAGGCATCAGGAGAAACTTTTAAAGTTTTTGGCGTGATTAATCCGGTAGCAGCGCTTGAAATGGCTTTCCTTCCAGCGCTTGTAGAGATTGAACTTTCAGGCATTCCGATAGATGAAGAAGAGGCAAAAAAACTTTTAAAACAAAAAGAATTAGAATTTCAAGCTGACTACATGAAATTTAAAATAAAAACAGGAGCAGACCCATTTTCTCCGCTGCAGGTGGTAAACTATCTAACAAACAAACTTAAAATCAAATTACCAAAAACAGAAAAAGGTTCGTTTTCATCCCAAGATGTATTTTTAAAAGACTATGAAGATATAGAAGAAGTCAGACTGCTTTTAAAACTAAGAGCAGACAAAAAAATAATCGATAAAATCAAAGAGATATTGCAATTTACAAGAAACAAAAGAGTTTACGGAGAGTTTAAGCAGATTGGAGCAGCAACAGGAAGGATGTCATCACTTCGTCCAAACCTTCAAAACATACCAAAAAATCTTAAATATCTGTTTAAACCTAAGGAAGGATATAAGTTTATAGTGGCTGACTACTCTCAGATTGAGCTAAGAATTGCTGCCCAGTATACAAAAGATGAAAACATGATTACCGCCTTTAATGAAGGTAAAGACCTGCACAAGCTAACAGCTTCAATCATTACCGGAAAAAGTTATGATGAAATCACAAAGGAAGAAAGACAGCTTGCAAAGGCTATAAACTTTGGTTTAATCTATGGAATGTCTCCAAAGTCGCTTATAGAGTATGCAAAGGCTAATTATGGCGTCAGTATAAATCTTCAGGAAGCTAAAAAATTTCATGAAAATTATTTTAAATTTTACAAATCTTTTAAGGATTGGCATGACAGAGTTAAAGAACATCTTGATAAGCACAGGTTTACCACGCTTGAAACGTTGCTTGGTAGAAAGCTAATAGCATACAAATTTACAGACGCAGTTAACTATCCAATTCAAGGCTCAGGCAGCGATTTATTAAAAATGGCTGTTGTGTTTTTCTTTAAAGAAAGAAATGATTTAGATGCGAAGGTTGTTAACCTTGTTCATGATGAAATCTTGGTAGAAGTTGCTGCAAATGATATAGAAAAAGCAAAAGAGGTTTTATCTTCATCTATGGAAAAAGCAGGAAAGCTAATCTTAAAAGATGTTCCGGTTGCTTTTGAAATGGTTGTTTCTGACAGTTGGAGTAAGGAGTAAAAACGTGAGACGTTTTTTTGTCATCCTGAGGCCGAAGGATCTTATTTTGATTTTTTGATTTGAGAAGAAAGATTAGATTCTTCGCTTCGCTCAGAATGACGTTAACAGGGAAATTCTTCGCCAGCTGTAGAATGACGAATAAAAAAGACAGTTGGAATAAGGGATAATGGAAACTATATATAAAGATGAAGCTATTGTTTTAAATAGAAAATTCGTAGGCGAAAAAGATTTAACTATTACCGTATACACAAAAAAATCCGGAAAAGAAAGCATATACATTCAAAACGGTCAGTATCTAAAAAATATGCCTTACTCAATACTTTCTCCATTTTGTTGGTTTAAAGCTGTGCTGATCAAAATAAAAGACAAGCTCATCATATCTGAGATAGACTCTTACAAGCAAATAGGCTACTACATAAGCCAAGATATAGAAAAATTTGAAGCAGGGTTCAACATCATTAACTTTACATACAAGCTTGCACCACATCAAGATGAGAGAATCTTTATTCTTTTAAAAAAGAGTTTGTATTTTTTAACCATTTCTAAACTTCCAAAACTTCTTGAAATTTTGTTTCTTTTAAAGATAACCTACCTAAACGGCGAGCTTGATTTAAAGAGATTGGATTTAAATAATAAAGAGTTTGATTTTTTAAAAGGTTTGATGGAAAAAAGCATAAAGGAAGCATCACAGCTAGAGATAGAGAATGTAGAGTTTTTAGAGAGTTTACGAAGCAAGTTGATAAGGGAGTTGGTTAGGGAATAAGAGAATGCCAAAACTTCTCATACTACTTATAATCATCGCAGCTTGGATAATAAGCTTTTTATATCCATTTTTTAGAAATTTCCTTGATGAGCAAGAGTTAGACCTAACCTATATTGGCTTACTTGGACTATTAATCTTCATTCCATTTTTAATAAAAATTCAAAGCCTGCCCAAAAATTGCCCTATAAAGATTTACACTATTGGAATTCTTGTCTTTACACCTTTTGTAGCCATGAAATTTGATATAATTAATTTAGCCGTTATTTTTATCTATTTAAACTTTATCAGCTACATAATTTGTATAAAAGGAAGGAGAAATAGTGAAGCAGGAGATTAGAGATAAAATTTTAAACATTCTTAAACAAAACAATCTTTTATTTGAAGGCGTTGAAGATAAAATAAAAATAGAGTCTCCAAAAGAAGAAAAATTCGGCGACTTATCAACAAATGCAGCATTCATACTTAGCAAAAACCTAAACAAAAAACCTTTTGAAGTTGCAAACCAGTTAAAAGAACTCTTTGAAAAAGACCCTTACTTTGAAAAGGTGGAAGTAGCAGGGGGTGGATTTATAAATCTTTTTATTTCTGATGCTTTTTACCATCAAATCTTAAACAAAGCAATTGAAGAAAAAGATGAGTTTGGAAAAGCAAAAGAAAAAAACAAAGGAAAGATAAACATTGAATATGTTAGCGCAAACCCAACTGGACCACTTCATTTAGGACATGGTAGGGGTGCAGTAGTAGGAAACATACTCTCAAATCTTTATGATTACATCGGATATAAAGTTGAAAGAGAGTTTTATATAAACGATGCAGGAAATCAGATTAAAAAGCTTGGAATGTCTGTCTATGCAAGATTTAGACAAATAGAAGAACCAAGTTATCCATTTCCGGAAGATGGCTATCATGGAGAGTATATAAAAGATATAGCAAAAGAGATTTATCATTATGAAAGAGAAAAAATACTATCTTTCTTAGATGAAGAAGAGGCGATAGAATTTTGTGCTGAGTATGCCAAGAACTTTTTACTTGATGAGATAAAAAAAGATTTAAAGCTTATCGGCGTTGAGTTTGATATCTGGTATAGTGAAAGACATTTATACCAGCACGGAAAGGTAGAGCAAGCTTTAAAATTTTTAGAAAGTAAAGGGTTAATCTATGAAAAAGATGGAGCTTTATGGCTAAAAACGTCTCTATATGGAGATGAAAAAGACAGAGTAATAAGAAAATCTGACGGAAGCTATACATATTTTGCCGCAGATATAGCATATCATTACGATAAGTATTTGAGAAACTACGATTTTATAATAAACGTGTGGGGAGCAGACCATCACGGATACTTCCCAAGATTAAAAGCTGCAATCATGGCTTTTGGTGTAAAAGAAGATTGGATAAATGTACTGTTTATTCAGCTTGTTAAGCTTTTTAAAAACGGTGAAGAAGTGAAAATGTCAAAAAGGTCCGGAGACTTTATAACACTTAGAGAACTTGTAGAAGAAGTAGGAAAGGATGCAGTTATCTATTTCTTCGCATCAAAAGACCCAAACACACATCTAAACTTTGACATAGACATTGCACTTAAAAAAAGCAATGAAAACCCGGTGTTTTATGTCCAATACGCCCATGCAAGAATAAGCAGCGTTTTTAGAGAAGCTCAGCAACGATTTAACTTTAACCCAGAAGAAGATTTTGAGGCTGATTTGTCTTTATTAAAAGAAGATTTAGAAAGAAGTTTGATGAAGTATATCTCAACCATTCCGGACGAAATTTATGATGCAACCATAAAAAACCAGCCACACAAAATAACCAACATCACTTATGAGCTTGCGTCAAGATTACACAAATATTATTACTATCATAAGTTTTTGATAGAAAATGACGAAAAGTTAATGAAAGCAAGACTTTATTTATTAAAAGCCGTTAGAAATGTTCTAAGAACTTTATTTAAAATAATGGGTATAACACCTGTTGAGAGGATGTGATGGAAGACAGAGACTTAAAAGCAGCTGTTCAGCAGATAAAGAAAAAAAGAAAAAAAGAAATGATGGAAAGATTGATTATATTCCTTTCAGGATTATTGATAACTCTGGTATTTATAGCTCTTGGATTAAATTATTACTCTAAGTCAGAAAAAACAATTTCAGAGCCGGATATAAAAGTAGCAACAAACTTAGAAAAACCGGCAACGCCACCACAACAAATTCAAGCACAACCACAACCTACCCAGCCACCACAGCAACCAACCGCTGAATCTCAACCACCACAACCTAAGCAAGAAGAACAGCCGGCAGGACAGTCAAACGTAAAACCTGAAGAAATTGAAAAGCTAGCTCAAGAAAAAGAACCATCCAAAGAACAATTAGCTAAAGAACAGCCAAAAGAAGAAAAACCTAAACAATCTGAAAAACAACCTGAAAAAACAAAATCAGAAGAAAAACAACAAACAGCACAAAAACAAACCGAAAAACCTAAACAGCAAGAAAAAGCTATTTCTAAAGAACAACCAAAAGAAGAAAAGTCTAAGCAACCTGCAACAGCTGCAAAAGTAGAAAAAAATAAAGAAGAATCTAAGTCTGTAAAACATGAAGAGTCAAAAGAAAGTAAGAAAGTTGATAGCAAAGAGATAACTTCATTAATATCATCCGGTGGATTTTCTATTCAAGTAGGAGCATTTTCAACAAGAGAAAAGGCTGAAATAGAAAAAGCAAAATATCCTAATGCTTACATCATAGAAGAAAATGGACTTCATAAAGTGTTGGTTGGAAAGTTTAAAACTGAAAAAGAAGCAAGAGATTATCAAAGAGAACATGGCATAAAAGGCTTTATTAAGAGAGTTGGAAGTTAAGGTTGAACCAGCTTTTAGAAAAAAGAAAGCTTTACTTCGCATTTTTATTTAGCAGTTTTATCTTTTTTGCTTTATTGATAATTCTAAAGATACCTTTAAATCCATTTGATACCGGCCATCCGGTTTATATTTTATCCATTTTTTCTGTTTTACCGGCTTATCTGTTTTTTAGCAGAAAAAAGATATCTTTCAAAAATCAGCTGATTCTTGGATATATTCCCTTAATCGCAGGATTTTTTATCTCCATAATTTTTAACAATAGCATATATTTTTTAATATCTTTTCCTATTTTTTTGCTGAATTACATTATAATAGTGCCAAGGAGATAATATGGACTATTTAGATATTATCCAAAAAGAAAGAGAGAAAGGAAAGAAAATTGTATTTACAAATGGATGTTTTGACATTATCCATGCCGGACATGTAGATTATTTAGAGAAAGCAAAATCTCTTGGAGATTTTCTTGTCGTTGGACTAAACAGTGATGAGTCTGTAAAAAGATTAAAAGGACCAACCAGACCGGTAAATCCGGTAGAGCAAAGAAAAAAAGTCTTGCAAGCTTTAAAACCGGTAGATTTGGTCATTGTTTTTGAAGAAGACACACCGGAAAGGCTGATAAAAGAAATTAAGCCGGATGTACTTGTGAAAGGTGGAGATTGGAAGATAGAAAATATTGTTGGTGCAGATTTTGTCATGTCTTACGGTGGCAAGGTTTATACAATAGACTTTGTTTATGACACCTCTACAACAAAGATTATAGAAAAAGTAAAAAATGAATCTGCCTAACCTTCTTACACTCTTAAGAATAATCCTTGTTCCTGTTTTTATAACATTTCTTTGGTATAACATGCCTCTTTTTGCTTTAATAACTTTTACTATTGCCGGTTTAACTGATGCGATAGATGGCTATCTTGCAAGAAAGTATAATCAAGAATCACAGCTTGGCAAAATTCTTGACCCAATAGCAGATAAAACCCTGCTCGTTTCAGCTTTTGTATTCATTTTTAACTCGGATTTATCTATAAAGTTTCCTTTTTGGTTTATCTTATTTGCAATATCAAGAGATATTTATATCCTTGCAGGAAGCTTCTTGATTTATCTAATCAAAGGAAGCTTAAAAGTCAAGCCCTCTTTTTTTGGAAAAATGACAACTTTCTTACAGATATTTACAGTAATTTATACTCTAATTTCAAATGTTTTTCCAAATCTTTATAACCATTTATTTTATGAATCAGCTTTAATCATAACTTTTATTGTTATGGTTTTATCTCTGCTGACCTATACTTATGACGGCATCAAACAGCTTAACGACTTAGAAAATCTTTGAAAATTTCATAACTATCAAATAAGTTTTTTATAAGAATGTATTCATTTTTTTGATGTGCTTGAGCCGGGTCTCCGGGTCCAAAGTTTACAGCATCAATTCCGTATAAGGATAATCTTGCAACATCTGTCCAAGCCTGCTTTGCTTCTATTGGTAGATTGTACTTAGATACAAAATCTTTTAAGGTTGGATTATTAAGACAAACATTGCCGGATGGTGCAACGTCTGTAAACTCGACCTTTGCTTCGTTGTTTACAAGATTTAAAAGCTCTTCTTTTGCCTGCTCTATTGACTTGCCCGGTGCAAATCTATAATTTACGTTTATCTCAAATTTATCCGGAATTATATTCCTTCCGCCGGAAAAGCTAACCATTGTAGCGTTCATAACTTCGTAGTATTTAATTCCGTGAAAATCATATTCTTTTATTCCAAACTCAGAAAGTCTTTTTAGAAAGTTTACAGATTTATGGATTGCATTCTCTCCCTGCCATGGTCTTGCTGAATGTGCTCTTTTTCCTTCAAAAATTACCGATGCATGCATCGTTCCAAGACATCCAACCTGCACGACGTTATTAGTTGGCTCTAAGGCAAAAGCTAAATCTGATTTTTGAATAATATTATATTGTGATAATAACGGCTCTAATCCATTATCTACATAAGGACCTTCTTCTTTTTCATAGAATACATAGATGGCGTTGTATGATTTTTCTTTATCAGAAAAGTGGTCTATCAAAGCCATCATAACAGCAAGACCACCTTTCATATCACTTGCACCAAGTCCGTATATTCTATCTTCTATTATTTGACCGGTAAAATCATTTGTTCCAGGTACTGTGTCAAGATGACCGATAAATCCGATCGTCTTTTTTGATGGTTCTAATTTATCGTAAGCTATTATAGAATTGTTGTGTCTGATGATGTTTAAATTGTAATTTTTCAAAAAATTTTCTACAAAGTCTGCTATTTCTTTTTCATTACCTATAACAGACGGAATGTTAACAAGCTTTACTGTATAGTCAATAAGTTTTTGTTTTTCTGAGTCTGTAATCAATTTTAATCACCTGAAATTGAGTATTTAAGTTTAAGAGTATTTATTATAGCATTTTTGATTGACATGAAAAGATGTAACGTTATTTAAACCATCATCATTTATGAAATATCTTTATGACAATATCAAAACTTTTTCAAAAAGCTTCATTCCTCATAGGTAGGCTACAAACCACTCTGGGACATAAAAGACTTCTTAGAAGCGAAGGCGTTTCAATTCCTAATAGGTAGGCTACAAACAGCTGTCGGGCATGCAAGTACAGCACAAGTTATGACGGTTCAATTCCTCATAGGTAGGCTACAAACAAAGATAAAATCTCTATTAAAGACGGGCTTGTTTACGGCTTCAATTCCTCATAG
This sequence comes from Sulfurihydrogenibium yellowstonense SS-5, assembly GCF_000173615.1. Classification (GTDB taxonomy): domain Bacteria; phylum Aquificota; class Aquificia; order Aquificales; family Hydrogenothermaceae; genus Sulfurihydrogenibium; species Sulfurihydrogenibium yellowstonense. The sequence continues at coordinate 10,347 of NZ_ABZS01000002.1, forward strand.
GTAGGCTACAAACGGGAATTTCCGTAAAAAAGTTGGAGCTTTTTTGAAGCTTCAATTCCTCATAGGTAGGCTACAAACTAAGATAACCACATCTGAAAGACTTTTCATCTTCTTCAGGCTTCAATTCCTCATAGGTAGGCTACAAACAGCCTGAATGTCTGCTAAAACCTTCTGGTCTGCTTTGCTTCAATTCCTCATAGGTAGGCTACAAACTCATTGTGAGATTTATTTAAAATAAAAAACTACCTGCGCTTCAATTCCTCATAGGTAGGCTACAAACAAGTAATTTAAAGCTATCAGAGTTTGAATATACTCAGCTTCAATTCCTCATAGGTAGGCTACAAACAAGTAATTTAAAGCTATCAGAGTTTGAATATACTCAGCTTCAATTCCTCATAGGTAGGCTACAAACCTGGAAACCTAACGCAGTCATTGCAACAAATTCAAAGCTTCAATTCCTCATAGGTAGGCTACAAACTTAATGTTTGGTGTTGAGTATAGAAAAGGTGTGTATATGCTTCAATTCCTCATAGGTAGGCTACAAACTGTTGGAATGACAGTTCAACAAGTAATAAATGCAAGGCTTCAATTCCTCATAGGTAGGCTACAAACTTATTACTGCTTCCCACAAAAAAACGTCCAAAAGCGGCTTCAATTCCTCATAGGTAGGCTACAAACTTAAATCTGAACCGTGTGGGATTAAAAAATTTTTATTATTCAATTCCTCATAGGTAGGCTACAAACCCGCTAATCTTGAAAGCTTGTATGGGAATATATTAGTATTCAATTCCTCATAGGTAGGCTACAAACTAGGAGGTGTTTAGTCATGGCTTACATTCATAAAGATATTCAATTCCTCATAGGTAGGCTACAAACTTAAGAAAGGTGATAGAAATTTGTTTATGTTCTCTGTATTCAATTCCTCATAGGTAGGCTACAAACAGTTTTATTTATTAAGTTAGAGATGATAAAATCAATAATTCAATTCCTCATAGGTAGGCTACAAACGAAGCAGCAAGAGAATATAACGAATGGTGGGACAAGAATTCAATTCCTCATAGGTAGGCTACAAACTTCATGGTGGTCAATGAAGAATGTGTATTAAAGCTATTCAATTCCTCATAGGTAGGCTACAAACCCCCATCGGGCGAGAAGAGGTCGAAGGTAAAGATTGATTCAATTCCTCATAGGTAGGCTACAAACAGGAGTTGGTTGGTTTGTGATAGGTGTTTCTACGATGATTCAATTCCTCATAGGTAGGCTACAAACCCGTTAACTTTTAACTCAAAAATAAATTCGCAAAAATCCTATTCAATTACCAATGTGTAAAACATTATATCAAATTTTTTAAAAATCCGCAAGTTGAAGTTTTTTTCCGCAAACTTCGATATACAGAAAATATATTATTATATTTTATCCTTTAACTTCCCATCACAAGCCAACCGCTGAAAACCCAAAACTCAGAAAGGGGCGGAAAATATCACTCCTTAACTTTCCGATCTTAAAAAATTTTAAAATAAAAAATTTAAAATCAACAATAACTTAAGCACTAAAAAATTCAAAATCAAAAAATTCAATTCAACAAATACTTACAACTACTTTTTAAAAAATCTCTCTCAAGCTATCACTACACAATCTCAAATTAAACATCAAAAAATAAAATCATATTATCAATACCTTAGCTTCACTGACTACTAAATCATCTCACTAAGTAATCAAGCAATCAAACAAAAATAACTAAGATACTGATAAACCAATCTCTAACGTTTTACATTTCACATCTCACGTTTTACGTAAAATAAGCTTGTGCTGGTTAACCTATTCAATTGCCAAGGTTCGGTTAAAAAATTAAAAAGCTAATAAAAATATACAAAAAAATTTTCTACATGTCAAGCGGAAATTCGTTTGTAATTCTACGGTCAATCTTATACTTTATTTGAATTTTTCAGCCGAGATTCCTACCTTACCAACGTTCTTAATCTATTTTGTGCGTCTTGCTCCCATCCTCTTCTGCCATCGGTAAGTTTTAAAGCTATAACAAGGTTGTTATATGCGTTTTGTCTGTCTCCAATGCTTTGATAGCTTACACCAAGGAAGTAGTAAAGGTCTGGATTAGAATCTATTAAATTTTTAGCATTTTCTAAAACTCTTATGCTTTCTTTATAGTTTCCAAGCTTTGTTAAAGAAGCTCCCATTATAAGCTGCGGCATAAAGTACATTCTATCAATGTTATATGCTCTTAAAGCATCTTCATAAGCTTTTTTAAAGTCTTTAAGCTGATAGTAAACATACGCTCTGTATGTATATGCAGCATTGTTTTCTGGATATGCTTTTATAGCTTTATCTAAATTTGTTAATGCAACGGCTAAATTTTTATTTTTTAAATTGTCTTTTGCATTTTCGACGTATTTATAGCTGTCTGAAGTTAAGACAAGGCGCTTTTTAATCTCTTGAAATTTTTCACTGTCTTTTTTGAGGAGTAATTTGTCTGGATATTTTGTAGCTATTAGCTGAGAAACGTTCTGTATTCTTTCTTCCGGTAATGGGTGAGTTAAGAGCCATGCAGGAGCATTGGTTTTTTCCATTTTTTTAAACTTTTCAAAAGTTGTGATTAAACCTCTTGGGTCGTAGCCTGCTTCGTAAGTAAACCTAACACCTAAAGCATCTGCTTCTCTTTCCTGGTCTCTGCTATACTTTAATTGCAAAAGACCTGCCGATATCTGTGCAAGTTGCATAACGATTTGTTGATGCTGAGATTGGGAGGTTGCTACAGCTAATATATTTAGAAGTATGTTTAATCCGTAAGTTTTTTCTAAAAATTTTGCATGGTGTCTTGCGTTGATGTGTCCAAGCTCGTGTGCTATTACTCCGGCAAGTTCTGATTCGTTATCAAGAGTGAGTAATAATCCTCTATGAATAAAGACAGGACCACCTGGAAGTGCAAAGGCGTTTACTTCCCCTGAATTCACTACATAAAACTGATAATCTACTTTTCTGGGTGCTACTGATGCTAATTTATAACCAATGCTTTTAACATATTCTTGAACTTCTCTATCTGGATACAGCCCATCGTTTTCATTTATAGCTTGTGGAACAACCTTTTTACCAATTGCTATTTCTTCGCTTTCTGGCAAAAGTGTTAGGGTCGGCTTTCCTGTTAACGGATCTTGAACTTGGGCGCAGGAAATTACAAAGAAGATGCCTATTATCAAGAATTTGAAAATCCTCTTCATTTTACTACCTCCCTCTAAATCTCACAATAAAAGATTTACCTCGTAATAAATTCAATGAAAGTATAAGATTCTTCGCCAGCTGCAGAATGACAAATAGGGTTGCTCTTTCTCTAATGCTTATCATTCAACCCTTTCCGTCATCCTGAGACCATAAGGCCGAAGGATCTCATTTTTAAAAATTGATGAAAAAGGAGATTCTTCGCTTCGCTCAGAATGACAAGGTTGATTTTTTGCAAGCAGTCTCAAGGTTCACTTATTCAATTAGTAAAAACCTCATCAAGGTTTTTATATCTCCCTGTCAAAAAAGATAAACCTTACCTTTTCTCCTGCTTCTATTTGATGAATATCTATATCAACCAAAACCAATGCGTTAGCATTTAACATACTTGTAAGCATGTTGGAAGCTTGTTTAGTAAATGGTTTTACATAAAAATTATCTTCCTTGTATTCAACGTATGCTCTTATAAACTCTAATCTATCTGCACTTTTTCTTTTAAAATCTTCTGTTAAGATTCCTGTGAATATCTTATTTTCTGGATTTTGATATCCCATCATCTTTTTTATAGCCGGTTTTACTAAAATCTCATAAACCACCATGGAAGCAACAGGATTTCCTGGAATGCCAAAGAAGATTTTTTCACCATCTTCTCCCCATGTGCCAAATGCAACAGGCTTACCCGGCTTTAAAGCAACTTTCCAAAAATGAATGCTCACATTTAACTCTTTTGATACAAAATCTTTAACAAGGTCATACTCGCCAACAGATACTCCGCCCGTTGTAAGTAATACATCGCAGTTTTTAGCCCATTTTAATTTTTCTTTTATATCCTCTGGATTGTCCTTAGCAAAGCCTATGATTGTTGGGATGGCTCCTGTCTCTAAAACTTGTGTATAAAGTGAGTATGTGTTTGATGTTCTTATTTGAGATTCTTTTGTGATGTTTTCTCCTATATCTAAGATTTCGTCTCCTGTAGTAATGATTCCGACTCTTGGAATTTGTTTTACATAAACGGTTGCCTTATTTACAGAAGAAAGAACTCCAATTTCAGCAGGTCTTAATCTTTTTCCTTTTGGAATTAGTAAATCTCCGGCTTTATAGTCACCGCCTTTTTCTCTGATGTTTGCACCTTTTTTTAATTCTTTAAGAATGTATACAATGCTGCCTTCCACTTTTGTTAATTCTTTTTGGATTATTGTGTCTGCACCTTCTGGAATCAATGCTCCTGTGTATATTGGAATGGCAGCACCTTTTTCTAATTTTGGCGGTAAATCTCCTGCTTTGCTTTCTCCGATGATTTTTAAAGCAGCTGGATTATCCTCAGATGCTCCGATGATGTCTTCATGTCTTACAGCAAAGCCGTCCATACCGCTATTATCAGCAGGCGGATTGTCTCTGTCAGCATGTATATCTTCTGCTAATATTCTGTTTAAAGCTTGATGTATAAAAACTTTTTCATTTCCAAGTGGTTTAGTTTTTTCCAAAACTATTTTTAAAGCTTCTTCGTATGCAATCATTTTTAACCTCCTGTATGGATTTCTTGTAATGATTTTACAGTTAATCCTTTCTCTTTGTATGATTTTATTGCCATGGCAGCAGCTTGGGCACCTCTTACAGTTGTAAAGTATGGTGTTTTTGTTGCAACTGCTGCCCTTCTAATATAGTATGCATCAGACCTTTCTCTTTTACCGGAGGGTGTGTTTATGATTAAAGCTATTTCTTTGTTTTTAATTCTATCAACTATGTTTGGTCTTTCTTCTGAAAGTTTGTTTACAAGATTAGCTTCTATACCATTTTGTGTTAAGTATTTATAAGTTCCCGTTGTTGCGTAAATATTAAATCCAAGATTTTTAAGCTCTTTTGCAATGTCTAAAATGTAAGGTTTGTCCTTGTCTGCTACTGATATAAACACATTTCCTTTTTCTGGCAGCAACTGACCTGCTGCAGCCTGTGCTTTCCAAAATGCAAGACCAAGGTCTTCATCAATACCCATTACTTCTCCAGTACTTTTCATCTCTGGACCAAGTAATGGGTCTACTTCCGGAAATCTATTCCAAGGAAAAACTACCTCTTTAACTGCAAAGTATTTAAAGTCTTTTGAGTGGAAATCTGTTGCCGGATGCGGGTCTTTTATCCGGAAAACTTCCGGGACGATCTCTCTTAATTTTTTGCCAATCATAACTTTTGATGCAATCTTGGCAAGTGGATATCCGATAGCCTTACTTACAAATGGAACTGTTCTTGATGCTCTTGGGTTTGCTTCAATAATGTAAATTTCGTTATCCTTTATTGCATACTGTATGTTTATAAGTCCTATAGTATTTAAAGCTTTTGCAAGCATTCTTGACTGCTCTTTTATCTTAATTACTACCTCATCAGGAAGTGTGTAATGTGGAATACAGGTAGCACTGTCTCCTGAGTGGATGCCGGCTTCTTCTATATGCTCCATCACTGCACCAACTAAAACATCCTCTCCATCACAAACACAATCAACGTCAACTTCTATACTTCCATCAAGGAATTTATCTATAAGAATTGGTCTATCCTCTGTAACCATGACGGCTTCTTCTATGTATTTTAAAAGCTCTTCCATATCATAGACCAATCTCATAGCTCTACCGCCAAGGACGTAAGAAGGTCTTACAAGAACTGGAAAACCTATTTCTTGGGCTACTTTTACCGCTTCATCCTTTGATTTTGCTGTTGCACTTTCTGGCTGTTTTATTCCAAGCTTTATGATTAAATCTCTAAACCTTTCTCTGTCTTCTGCAATGTCTATACTTTCTGGCGATGTGCCAAGAATTGGTATATTTAATTTTTCTAATGGTTTTGCAAGTTTTAACGGTGTTTGTCCCCCAAACTGAACAACTACACCAAATGGTTTTTCTTTTTCTATAATGTTTAAAACATCTTCAAGGACAATAGGCTCAAAGAATAACTTGTCAGAAGTGTCATAATCTGTTGATACAGTCTCCGGATTGCAGTTTACCATTATAGCCTCATATCCTTCTTCTCTTAAAGACCAAACACAGTGAACGCAAGCATAATCAAACTCTACACCTTGACCAATTCTATTTGGACCACTTCCAAGAATGATTATTTTCTGCTTCATAAAGCCTCCATCTTTTTAAAATCTTCAATAAGCTCTTTCATGTGAGTAAATCTATGATTTCCGCCTGGATACATCACAACATGAAAACCATCAAAATATTTTGCTGTTTCTTTACTATCTAAAAGTTCATCCTCTTCATCAAGATATACATAGACTAGATTTTTTAGACTCGACAGGTCTTTTACATAAAAGTTTTTGAGACTTTCTAAATTTTCTTGAGAAAAATAATACTCTTCACCGGTTTTAAAGTTTTTCTGAGGTCCGACTTGCTTTTGTAAAGATTTGTATGGGTCTATCGATGGGTTTATCAATACGGCTTTTATTTTAAATTTATCTGCTAAGTATAAAGCATAAAACCCGCCAAGAGATGTCCCAAAGATATAAAGTTTATCTTTATCTTTTATAGAATCTGTCAAAAATTCTAATAATTTCATTGCTTTGTCGGGTTGATATGGTAATGTTGGAGCTATGATGTTCTCCGGACCAAAGGCTTCTTTCAGATGGTTTATTTTATCGCCATAACCGGCAGAGTTAAATCCATGAATATACAAAATTTTCATCTCTAAGGCACCTCAGATTGATTTAATATATTTTACAATATTTGAAATTTTAAAAGTACTCAGAGGTTTTTGAAAAATGAACTCTAAGGATAATAAAGAAAAGAATAATAACGTTCTTCTGAAGCTGTAGAGAAGGCTCTGCTGCTTTTTTATACTACTTTTTGCCATTACGAACGATAGCAAGGAATCTTCGTACTTTTTTACCTCTAACTTTCCCACTTCATTTAAATTAGTTATGCTAAAATTAAATCAATCATGGAAATAAAAGGGGATTTGTAAAGAATGCTTTCTGTTGTCAAAAGCGGTGGAACGTATGGAATAAATGGCTATGTTGTAGATGTTGAAGTAAATATTTCTCAAGGACTGCCGCAGTTTACAGTTGTAGGACTACCGGATACAGCAGTAAAGGAAAGTAGAGAAAGAGTAAGGTCTGCAATAGAAAATATAGGATATAAGTTCCCGGTTAAAAAAATTACAGTAAACCTTGCACCGGCAGACGTATTAAAAATAGGGACGCTGTATGACCTGCCAATATCCATAGGCATTTTAGCATCTTCCGGAATAATTAATGAAAACGATTTGAAAGATACAGCTTTTATTGGTGAGCTTGCTTTAAATGGAGACTTAAGAGGTGTTAAAGGAGTATTACCGATCGCAATCAAACTAAAAGAAGCTGGCTTTAAAAGGTTTATAGTTCCATTAGAAAATGAAGAAGAGGCAGCAATTGTAAATGGTCTTGATGTTTATGGATTTGCTAATCTTAAAGAAATTGTGATGTTCTTAAACGGAGATTTAGAAAAACAGCCTAAAAAGATAGATGTTGATGAAGTTTTAGAATGTAGTTTAGACCATATAGGAGATTTTGCAGAAGTAAAAGGGCAGTATACAGTCAAAAAGGCTCTTGAAATTGCAGCGGCAGGATTTCATAATCTGCTAATGATTGGCTCGCCGGGCTCGGGTAAAACCATGCTTGCAAGAAGATTTTTATCAATACTGCCACCACTTACATTCCAAGAAGCAATAGAAGTAACAAAAATACACAGCATAGCAGGAGTTTTGAAAGACAACATTGTAAGATGTAGGCCATTCAGGTCTCCGCACCATACGATTAGCGATATTGCACTTATTGGTGGGGGATGTAAAACTCAAAAATTATTGCGAAAACTCAAAATATATTGCGAAAAATACAAAAATTATTGCAAAACATTCATAAATAGTAATTTTTTATTCAGATATCCATGCTATTTAACAGTCAGTCAATTTTTCTTTCCTGTACCTATCTATTCAAAAGGTAATCTAAAATGAATAGTGAAGCTTTTAATATTCTTAACAATGAATCTAACAAAAAAATCATTCAAACACAGAAAAAGTCTACTTTGATAGTTTGCGGTTATACAGATTTAAATTTTAGCCATGCAAGTGATGCTACTATAAAGGTCATATTAAGAGATAAAAGCAGTGGTAATTATCTAATAGCGTATAAAGTACCTGTAAAGTCTTTAGGTTTACTGCCTATCGGAACTGAAATATATAAAAATGAAGTAAAATATACGGAGTTTCGGGAAGTAAATATAAAGCATAATTTTTATAAATTTAGAGCATATAAGTATGATGAATTAAGCGGAAAAGAGAAAGATGCAATTTCAAAGTCTATATACGGAGATATTACTAAATGGAGCAGCGGAAAGTTTGTTGCTAAAAAGCCATATTTTTATATTTTCCCACAAAACAAGGATAGCATAATAATAATTCCTGACTTTCTACTACTTATACCATTTTATTTTCCCGATGATATTATCAGTAATATTACAATAGGGTTTAAACAACTTGATAGTTATATTGATACTGATAGGGTTGATTGTAATAATAAAGCTCTTTTATTGAAAAAACATGTTCCTGAAAGTTCTAAACTTTCTATCGTTCTTTTGTATCTGTATGCTTGTTATGAAGAGGCAAGAAAGAGACAAGGAGAGATTTTAATTTATCATAACATAATTAAAATGAAAAAGGAACAAATAGAAGAGATAGAATTAGAGTATAAATCTATTGAAAACAAAGAAATGGAATTTTATTACAAATTTCCTTTTAACATGGAAACTGAATATATTTTTGAGGGCGAATATATTAATAACATATTTATTGCTTACAGGATACATCTAATAGATTTTGGTATAAAGATTTTTTACAGGTATTCTGGGAAAGGTGAGACAAGTCATCCATCTTTAGAAAGGTATTTTGAAGTGAAAGAAGTTGATGATATTAATATCAGAGGAAGTGATATAAATCACTCATTGAAATCAGGTATAGAAGATAGAGAATTTGCAAATAAAGATTTTAGATATATAGGTCAATTAGAAAAATTGGAGCCAGAGAGAAAGTCAAAAAATCAAACCAATAATAGCCTTATTCCGATAACCGAATACAGCAATGAAAAAATTAATGAAGGCGGTTTTGGTTTTGAAAAGAGCAAAGATGGTTATGCATCTAAAATGAAAAGCGTAGAAAATGACGATGTTGATGGTTTGATAGATGCTTTAAAAAAGCATAAAGGAATAAAAAATTTTATAGATTTAGGTTCTTGGAGAGAGTGCAGAGTTATTTATTTTGTTTATAAAAGCAAACATGTTTTAGTTGTGTTTCCCGTTATTAAAAATTCAGGTTCTTATTTATTTTCATCGAGAAGCTTTAATTTTAAAGATAGTTTTAAGTGGATCGTAGAGGAGATTTTAAGGATAAGGAAGAGACTATCAAAGTTTAAAAGTTTGGATGAGTTTAGGAAAAGTAAGATTTTGAATAAAAGTAATATCATATTTCATCCTACTCAAAAGTATGTGGGAAGCAAGAAGGAGTGGATAGAAAGGTTATTGGAAAAAGTTGACAAGGACAAGAAATAATCAGTAAAGTTTTATAAAATTATTTACTTTTGGTTGGAATATTATGTGATTATACAAGAATTTTATTTAAAATTTTTTTAGATAAATCTTTGTTCTTATTGAAAATAATAAATGTCAATTTATTATCCCTCTACGTTGTCGCAAGCGATCTCTCTGAATATTTGCTACTTTCTAATTCTTAGATACTCTTTAAAACTGTAAGCAATATCTAAAGCTAAACTATATATGAGTTTTAGTTTTTATACACTTATTTTAAATTTTTAACTGCTTTCAATTTTTTTTATAGCTTGAATGTTTACTATTTTGACTGAAAAATTTATTTCATATCCAATAATGGTTTTTTGGTCAATATTTTTACAAATAATGTTCACGTTATTTTCATCTAAATCTACGATTCCGTAAGCGTCTGCTCCAACTATAATAGTTTGGTAAACTTCTTCATCGCCGACATGCTTAATAAATAACGATGTTTGAGTAGGAATATATTTTATTCCAAAGCAATCTACATAAAATTTCTTTCCTCCTTCTTCTACGGGTAAAAGAGACGAATATTGAGAACTAATTAATTCTTCAAGCTTTCTTGGATGAATAAAGCAAGCATAATAACCATCCTGAAATGGGGGGACTTTATTTTTTATTAATTCATCTATTCCTGAAATAATCTCCTCTCTTAGTGATTTCTTTGTTGAAAGATCATTACTTTGTTTTTGGGAGGGATAAGGATAAGAATTTTGGAGAAGTGTATTTATTATTTCTTTTTCTATCTCTTGCTTAGCATAAAAAGCAAGATAAGTAATAGATTTATCTATTAAAGAAGAGAAAGGATATGTATTATTTATGTCGTATAGTTTATCAAGTAGAATATGCTCAACATAACGTATGTCTAATCTTGCATAAATTCTGCCCACAGAACCTATTTGTTTTTGATAGCGGTTATCAGTATTTGGAGAAAGATATATAAACTCTAACTCTACAGATTTTTCTTCCTTGTTGGATAATTTACATATTTGTCCATATTTAAGAAATATAAGACTATCTCTCAATAAAGATAAAAATTTATTTTTATAAACATCTGGACATTCTGGTCTTTCCATGACAAAACCTCCTTTAAGAAATTTACATAGGTTTGATTTTAGTATAGCACAGATTTTTTAAAAAACCAAGCAAAGATTTCACATATTTTTATCTTTTCCATATGTTGTGTTTTTATTTTCTCTTGTTAATAAGAGCTTACTATGTATCTTAATGAAAATCTATAAACAAAATGATTTTTTTATTTTTGGTATGTGTTCTCGATAGTTTTGACTTGTGCTTGCAGATTATTATAAACAACAAAAGAGTAAAAGGCAAATTATTGAAGCAGTAAATTCTCAAATAAAGAATTTCAATCTTATAAGTAGATTGAGAAAGATT
>NZ_ABZS01000001.1:0-17500 GCF_000173615.1 Sulfurihydrogenibium yellowstonense SS-5
TGACCGATTGAAATTATATCTAATCTTCTGAATTTCTTTTGGCTATCTATTTTCCTTGATAAATAAAAGGAAATTGCAGAAAACGTATGGGCAGAGATATTGTTTCTATAACCTTTTACAATAACATCTTTTTCTCCGTCTCCATCTAAATCAATATAATCTATACCATTGGAAATAAAGGTTGACCAAGTTATATTTTGCTTTAAAGTTTTTATTTTTTCTCTCTCCCCACTAAATCCATGCTTTGGCAAAATAAACAGTATAAAAACTAATAAAATCCAGAAAATTTTGAGCCTTCTCATGTGCGTTCTCTCTCCATTCCTATTCTCTCAGAACTTTAAATTCTTAAGCAATTACCTTACTTTACCTCCTTTGCACATTTTTTTAGTTTTCTCATATCTTCAATTAATTCCTTTTTTGGTCCAAGATGTTTATTTTTGTCATAATGTTGTAGTATATATTTATAAAATTCAATTGTTTTTTGGATAGACATCCAGTGACCACACGGAAAAGGAGGCTCCTCTGGCGGACTATCCCATACTATTTTCCAAGTATTGTTTATTTTAATAAGCTTATAAACTTTGATTTCTGTATCTTTACCAATTTCACAGGATCCATCGTTTGCACATACTCCACAGAAATCATGTTTTACTGTTACTTCTGCTGTATTATCTTTTATTGATGTTTTTAAAATAGATATATTGGCTAAGATATCTACTCCGCCGCCCCATTTTTCATCTAAGTATTTCTCTCCATTAAGAATAAACTTTACTACATCTTTACAATAATTAGGATTATTATCAATAAAACTTGTATTAGCTCTATTTATTATAAATTGCTTAACAACTTCTTCTGGTTTTGTAAAATCTTTATTATTTTCTTCACTATATCCTTGCTTTGGTAAAATAAACAATATAAAAACCAACAAAATCCAGAAAATTTTGAGCCTTCTCATGTGCGTTCTCTCTCCATTCCTACTCTCCCAGAACTTCAAACTCTTAAACAATTGCATCATTTTACTCCTTTGCACATTTTTTTATTTTTTTCATATCCTTAATTAATTTCTTTTTTGGTCCAAGGTATTTATATTCGTTGTAATGTTGCAATATATATTCATAAAGTTTAATTGCCTTTGGGACAGATATCCAATCATCACATGGAAAAGGGGGTTCATCTGGCGGACTATCCCATACTATTTTCCATGTGTTATCCACTTTGACAAGGTTGTATACTACAATCTCTGTCCATTTAGCAGGCCCTCCACTCAAATCACCTGATAATCCGCCGCAAAATTTAAGTTTTACTTTTACTTTAGCAGTATTCCCTTTTATTGATACATCTAAGATAGAAAAGTTTCCCAAAATATCTAATCCAGCTCCTAAAACTTGGTCTAAATACTTCTCTCCATTAAGAATAAACTTTACTACATCTTTACAATAATTAGGATTATTATCGATAAAATTTGATATGTTAGCTCTATTTATTATAAATTGCTTTACAACTTCTTCTGGCTTTGTAAAATCTTTGGTTTTATCCTCACCATATCCTTGTTTTGATAAAATAAATAATATAAAAACTAATAAAATCCAGAAAATTTTAAATCTCATCATATCTATTCTCCTTTTTAAATAAAATTTCTAATTACTCATTGTGGTTAGCTTTGTTTGATAAGTTTGCTTCCGTTGGCATTTCTTAACCTCCTTTTTTATTTTTTCAAGCTCTTTTATTACTGTCAGAATTTCTTTTTTTATTTTTGGTGTAATAATATCTGGAATTACTTCGCTTATATAATTTTGAGGATCTTCGTCAGCTGCTTGTAAATATACAACTTTATACTGTTTGATTATTGCACAAACAGGTACAGGCAATAAATATAAATCTATTTTTGTTATTTTTGCGGATGGAAAAAACAATCTCCACCCTTTATCAGTTTTTATAAAATAATAGTCTATTATCTCTTTACCTTTTTCAAAGCAAAATCCTGCTTTACATCCTTTTTTCGAATGATACAGTATACCTATATGAAATTTTCCAATTTTTGTATATGAAACTTTGACTATTTTTAAATTAACATTTTTAATGTTTATAAACTTCGTATTAATAATTTTATAATTTCTAAAAATTATATAACTTTGATAACTAAAAGCATCAGGCGTACCTTCAAGAATTAAACCTGTTTTAACAAGTTTATCTTCAAGATTATTTTCATCCTTTTCTTGTTTTTTGTTCCAGTATTCAGAAGGAAAGATGAATTTTTCTAACCCATACCTCTGAACAATTGCCCCCCAAACAGTCCCGTCCATATTTTCATCACTACAATAGTTATATCCTGCATCATGTAACACTTTTATAATCTCTTCAGGAGTGTACTCTTTTTTCTCCTCAAACCCCTGTACAGGCAGAATAAACAACATAAAAACCAACAAAATCCAGAAAATTTTGAGCCTTCTCATATGCATCCCCTCTTTTTTAATTAAAAGCAATAATCATTTTTGACTTTAATACAAACCATCCCTTATCTATAAGTTATTATTACAATTCTATCCTTCAAAAGATAAGCTAAACTATTTCCTGTTACCGAAGATTGAGTAAAACAATAAGAGCATGGTTTTTCACTAAAAAATGGATTTACATTAGCAATTTTGCTATGATATTTTGCAAATAATTCTTTTTCCTTGCTCGGAAAATAGTAGTAGTATAAATAATCGTAATCTTTTTTATTTTCCGCATAAATTAAAACCTGAGATGAAATGACTTTAAAGTCTGATAAACTCGGCACATCTATAGTATAGTTTGGCTTTATAGTTTTTCCTTTTTCCGATTTTAAAATAGAGTTGATATCCCAGCATAATATAAAAAACTTGTTGTTTTTATAGTCATAATCACAAAGGATTTGGTGGTCTATGTAATTAGAAAATCTTAAATCACTTTTACCCAACTCTGTAAGTTTATTAAGTTGATAATCATAAATATAAAATTTTCCAGTTTTATACATCAATAGCTTATTATCAGGTAAAATATAAAGAACTTTCCAGTTTGCATCAAATGAATTAGGTATTCTAATTAGCTTAATTCCATCCCATTTTTAAAAATTGATTATCTATGTATGATTTATTATTAATGCTAACTATAAGCGTATTGTCTAAAGCATCAAAGGCTTTAAATTCGATATTTGCAAGAATTTTTTTAATTTCACCAGTTCTTAAATTTAAAGCGTATATGTAATCATTTTCAAAAGTTTTTAAATAAACCGTATCTGTTTTTGAAGCACATCCTATAATATCGTAAATATTTTCTATAGGTATGTTTATTTCTTTAACTTTCATTTTTTGAGTGTTATTATATTGAAACAGATCAATATCTTTTAATGAGATAATCCTTAACTTCTTTTGAAGTGATTCTGCACTGTTTCCAATAACTAATGTATCATCACCGCACCATGTCATTGGTGTACCGGGTTCAATATATGCAAAAATTTGATATTCTATCTTATCTTTATCAACTTTTATTTTTAAATTAACACTCTTTTCATCAAAAACTGATTTTTCGTTTTTCTCTTTTCCGAACCCTTGTCCCTGCAAAAAAACTACTACAAAAATCAGCACTACCCAAAACTTCCTAAACCATCTCATATATGTCTCCTTTCCAGCTTTATTTAACATTGCTATACAGAAAGCCCTTATCTACTTTCTGTTGATAAATTTACATCCTTAGAGCTTACTTTTTCCAATTTTAATTTACTAAAAATTTCTCTATATTTTTTAACGACTTCATTAAAATTCTTACTTTCAATAACTTTAGTAGAACCATGTTTATAAATTACTCTGAACTTTTTTCTATCTGTAGCTACCAAATTACCATTAATGTCATACAACTCGTAATATTCACAAGCAGAACAATTGCCTAAATTAGAATAGTATAGCTCAATAAACCATTTGTTATTTTTACTCTTATAGCATGTTATTTCAGAAATTGAATGATCTAATTTTAGCAAAGTTGAAGATGAAACTATTTTCTTACTCCTGATAATAATATATTGGCTATCTGATAAGCAAGGTAAATAAGGTTTTTCTTTATAAATACAGTGTGTAATTACCTTAACATCAACCCCTCCACAACTAAAATCTGTTTGAACTGTATAGTTTTGTTTAATATTCTCACCCCAACTTTGCCCCTGCAAAACAATTAATATAAAAATTGATATTACCCAAAAATTTTTAAACTTTTTCAATCGATATGCTATATCAAGCATTTACTTATTTTTAACCCTCTTATTTAGTTTAAAATGTTCTTTTCTATCTAACTGCCATTCTTTTACATAAAAATCATATGCTTCTAACATTTTCACTCTTCTAGAGACTATGTCTAATTTTTCTCCCATTATCATTACTGGAATCATAGTACCAATTCCTAAGTAAAGATTATCTAAAAACTTAAACTCGGCATCTCTAAATTTAACCCATTGTAGTTGACTTTGTTTTAAAAGTTCCCTTTCTTCTGGAGAAAGTTTTTTTATTAACTCCTTATAAATTCTATTTAGTTCTTTATCCCACTTATCTAAAGCTTGAGATGAACAGCTTAACATCCCTGCTGTAGTGTAATTTTCTCTTTCCATACATTTTTCTAACCATATATCTATCGGATGCTTTTTTTCTTTCTCCTCACTAAATCCTACGGTGGGTAAAATAAGCAATATAAAAGCTACTAAAAGTCTGGAAATTTTAAGCCTTCTCATATGTATCCTTTGACTTTAATATAAACACTTTTTTATCTATGAGATATTATACTTTAAGTCTTCTCACCTAATCAAATTGTAAATTATGAAACTAACAATCCAAGCAGATGTAAAGTTTATCAAAATAGATATAAACATCCATCTATAACTGTTTAGTTCTTGTTTTATTGCAAAAACTGTTGCAAGACAGGGAGTGTATAAAAGCAAGAAAACTAAAAAAGAGTAAGCTTGAGCAGGTGTAAAGCTTTCTTTTAATACAGAGCCAAGACCTTTAAACTCATCCTCTTCTTTTTCTGTTTTTACAAGCCCAAAAGTAGAAGCCAAATCTTTAAAAAGACTTACATTAGCATCTATAAAGCCGCTAAAAATCTCATTTAATCCTTCTTGAAAGGATAAACTTTTCTTTTCTTCTTTCAACTCTTCTCCAACATAAATATTACTCATTGTTGATAGTACTACTTCCTTAGCTACAAAACCAGAAAATAATGAAGCTGTTGCTTGCCAAGTTCCAAATCCAAGAGGCTCAAAAATTACCGATACTTTTTGAGAAATCTGAGCAAGTAAAGACTCATCTTTTTTAGCTCCAAAAGGAATGTTTGTTAAAAACCAAACTATGATTGAGGTTGCAAAAATAAACGTTCCAGCTTCAACAATAAAAGATTTTACACGTACCCAAGCATTGTTTAGAATGTATTTAAATGTTGGCATTCTGTAAGGTGGTAGCTCTAAAATGAAAACTTCAGACTTTGTCTTAAAATAAAACTTATTAAGCAATGTCGCTACGATTACAGCAACTAAAATCCCAATCATATAAAGAGAGAATATAACTAAACCTTTTTGATTTTCAAAGAAAACGCTTACAAAAAATGCAAAAACGGTTAATCTTGCTCCACAAGACATAAAAGGAATCATTAAAGTTGTAAGGATTTTTTCTTTTTGGCTTTCAATCGTCCTTGTTGCATAAACAGCAGGAACGTTGCAACCAAAACCAAGAAGCAGTGGAATAAAAGATTTTCCGCTCAATCCAAAGCTACTCATAAACCTATCCATCAAAAACGCTGCACGGGATATATACCCACTTCCTTCTAAAAAAGAAATGACTATATACAGCACAAAAAGCACCGGAACAAAAGTAATAACAAATCCAACTCCACCTATTACAGCATCTGCCACGAAAGATTTAATAAGCTCCGATGCATTTAAAGACTCTAAAACCTGTAAAGCCCAGATACCAACTACTTCTAAAACTTTGTTTAGAAAATCAACGTAAGGAGAAGAAAGTTTAAATGTAATCTCAAAAGAAAGCCAAACCAAAAATAAAAATATCGGAATGCCAAAGTATTTATGTAAAAAGATTTTATCTAAAAATAATGAACCTTCTACTGTATTAACCGGCTCTTTTTTTACAGTTTGCTCGTAGATGCTTAACACTATCCCGTATCTCTCTTCAATAATCAAAGTTTTAACGTCTTTTCCATAGATGCTTTTAATTTTTTCTCTTAATTTTTCTAACTCTTGTGCAAGTGCATCGGAAAGATTATCTTTTAGACTTCCTTCTAAAAGAGATACTGCTAAATAGCGTTTAGGATACAAGTTCAAAAGAACAGGTTGATAAATCTCTACAAGTTTTAAAACTTCTTTTAAATACTTCTCAAATTCTACTTCAAAATGCTCACATTGGACAAACTTTTTATTTTCATATACTTGTATGATTTTGTCTAAAATCTCATCAATTCCAAGCCTTTTTTTAGCTGATGCAGGAATTACAGGACTGCATAAAAGATTTTCAAGCTTTTTAAAGTCAACAGATATTCCTTTTTCTACCGCCTCATCCCATATATTTAATACTACTACGATCGGAATCTCAAACTCTAATAACTGAGTTGTTAGATATAAATTTCTTTTTAGATTTGTAGAGTCTAAGATATTTAAAATCACATCCGGTTTTTCATTTAATAGATAATCAACCGTTATTTTTTCTTCTGCTGTTTGATTTCTTAGGCTGTAAATACCCGGTAAGTCAACAAATCTGATGATATAATCTTTATATATAATAATTGCTTCTTTTTTTTCTATTGTGACGCCCGGCCAGTTGCCAACTTTTAAATCAGTTCCGGCAATTTCATTAAGTAGAGCGGTTTTCCCAACGTTTGGGTTCCCTATTAAAGCAACTTTTATTTCTTTTAACATTTTTCTTCCACCAAGATTTTATAAGCTTCTGTTCTTCTTAGTGCAAGACAATAATCATGAAGTTTTATTTTTATAGGTCCACCAAAAGGTGCTACTTGTATAAGTTCTAATTCCGTTCCGGGTAGTATACCAAGCTCAAAAAGTTTTAGCTTCAAAGCCTCATCCATATCCACATCTTTCACAACAGCCTTACAACCTTCTTTTATATCTAATAGTCTTTTCATCTTCTTCCTTTAAATTAAGATTTAATCTCAATAATATTTATTATATGCTAAATCAAAAGAATCTGTATGTCAAACCGCCATAGAAAGAATAATCATTTTCTCCAGTAAAGTTTTCACCTATTCCGATACCTATCTCTATTTTACCCTTGGAATATCCTACACCAACCAATCCACCTTTTTTTGTTTGACTGCTGTAAGTAGAAAGATAAAAGCTTGTTATTACACTAAAATTATCGTTAATGTTATACTCTCCAGAAATAGACTGAAAAATTTCATTTTGTCCAACAATTCTATCCTTATGAACCATGAAAGATGAGTTTGCGTAAAAAGTAAACTTATCAACTTCTAACTGAGAAATCAAAGTAATTCCATAGCTTAAATGATGTTCACTAAACTTGCTATCTCTCTTTACAGGTATTCCAAGAAATGGCTTTATAGCAAAATTTAAATTTTCTCTCTCAAAAAATCTATACTTAACCTCAACAAAAGGGTCTGATATATCTGAGTAAGTATTTTCATAATTTTTTAAGTACCCAAAAGGAATGTTTAAAGCTAAATCAGTTTTATCGTTATATCCATACGTAAAATTAAAAATATAACTGCCTTCTCTATCTTCTGTGTTCTTTGTATAAAAAAAGTAATTTTCATTTTGAGAATTTCCTGTTCCAAGCGTTTCAGCATCATCCCATATAAGAGCTTTTTTACCGGCAAATGCAAAGCTTGGTATAATCAATACTGATAGTGAATATATCAAATACTTTCTCATTTACCAAAGCCTTCACTTTGTATAGTTTGTAAAGTTTGCATACTTTGCAAAGTCATTAGAATCTCATAATAAGATTCAAACATCTCAATTTTCCTTTCCTTAGAATCTAAGGAAGCTATAACTTTTGAATAAACTTTTGCCAGCTCTTCTACTCTTTCAATTAATTCTTTTGAGTGCATTGTCAAACCTCCGAAATTATTAGAAACTGAGATTTATTCTCAATTAAAATTTTAAAAGAGAAAATGATTTTAATCATAAATATTTTATACGTCGGGTGAGAAATTTAACAAAAACATGAGATTCTTCGCTTCGCTCAGAATGGCATATAAGGTTATCCTTCCTTTGATGCTTATCAATCAACCTTTCTCTGTCATCCTGAGGCTGTAAGCCGAAGGATCTCATTTTTAAATTTTATTAAAAAAATCTCCGATTTCTCACACAAGGTATTTTTAAATTCTATAAAAATTACTAATTTCTCACCCCAAGGTGTGATTTTAATCATAAATATTTTATGATTTAAAGGTGAATTAATCATATTGAAATTCAATCTCAAATTCTAAAATAATATATGAAAAAAATTTTAGGAGGTAATCATTATGAGGAAAACATTATTATCTATGGCTTTGTTATCTTCTGTAGCGTTGGCTCATGCTTCGGAAGATAAAATTAAAATACTTGAAGATCAGATAAAACATCTTAAAGAGGAAGTACAGAAGTTAAAACAAGAACAAGCTTCCGTTAAAGAAGTGAAAGAGGAGAATGAATCTATAAAAGAAGAGCTTAGAAAGTTAAAAATAGAGATAGCTATGCCAGAGCTTGAAGTTAAATCTTACTATGGAATGGGTCCCGCTGCATCTAAGGCTATGTTTAACCCTCGGGGTGTTTCCATAGGTGGATACGGAGAGCTAACTTTTGTACATAACAGTGTAAATGCAAGAGGGGGTGCAAAGAGCATAGCAGATGTTGAAAGGATCATTCTCTACCTTGGCTATGCCTTTGATGAGAAGCTGAAGTTCAACTCGGAATTTGAGCTTGAGCATGCTTCTACCTCTGGCTCTCATGGCACTGGTGGAGGTTATTTTAAATCAGAGTTTGCCTTTTTGGACTATAACTTCAGACCGGAGTTTGGGGTGAGAGGCGGTCTTTTACTCATGCCCGTGGGTATCATAAACGAGGTGCATGAGCCACCTACCTTTCCAAGTGCACAAAGACCCTTTTTTGAGCGTCGCATACTGCTCTCCACTTGGGAAGAGATGGGACTTGGTGTTTATGGTGCTATCAAAAACCTTGACTACAGGTTTTACATTACCAACGGCTTGATGTTAAAGGGTGGTGGTGATTACAATGCATTAGAACCACTAAAAACACTTAGACAGAGGGGTGCCAGGGCTGTGGCGGATAGGATAGGCTTTACTGGAAGGGTTGATTACACACTTCCCTACAACCTAAAGGCTGGCTTTTCTTTCTGGACGGGGGATGTGATGTCTAAGGGTGGTAACGATAGCCAGCTTGGACTGAGAAGGGGTACAAAGCTTGGAAGCATGACTATGATCTCCCCTCACCTTTGGTGGCAGTATGGGGGTTGGGATGTTAGGTTTGTGGGCGCCATTGTGGATGTAAATAACGCAGGGAAAATAACCGATGATCTTCAGGTGCCTGCAGATAGAACGAGTAAACCCATTCCATCCGAGCAAAAGGGTTATTATGTGCAAGTAGCATACGATATATTCAGACTATTTAAGATAGACAAGCAAGAGCTTTATGTTTTTGGCATTTATGAGGACTTTGACGTCCACGCAAAGGTTCCTCAAGGTTCCGATAAGCCAGCGGGACATAAGCTAAAGGTGTATAATGTGGGTCTATCCTACAAGCCCCACCCATTGGTGGCTATAAAAACCGACTACGTAAGGCTAAACTACAGCCCAAATAGGAAGGATGAAAACGAATACAGGTTAACCCTTGGCTTTATGTTTTAAATTTTATGAGGATGGAGAAAATGGCTAAAAACTTAGGCAGACTCTTGCCCCATGCTTCTCCTCCTCCCTCTTTTTACACAAGCAAAGCAGTTCAAAGCTCAAAAAGTCTTGGCGGAGATATACCCAATAACTTCTTCATCTAAGACCTCCTATTATTTAGCCGGTAGTTTATGCTGCCGGTTTTTTATATGATATGATAAAATTTATTTGGACTAAATCCCGGTTTTGAGACTATATTTATAAAATCATCAATTTTGGAGGTGTTTATGTTTAGATATGCCTTATATACTCTAATCCTTATATTTACTTTTTCTTTTGCTAATGAATCTAGAAAGCCAGAAGATGTTTTAAAAAGGATTTATCCAGGCTCTAATGTTGAAATAAAAAATTTAGTTCTTAATTCTCAACAGTTAGAATCAATTCAAAAACTTTCAGGAGTTAAATTTGATTCTAAGTTAGTCTCTATATATATTGTAAAGAAAGGACAAAATATAATAGCTTATGGCTATGTAGATACACATGTAGTAAGAACAAAGCCGGAGGTTGTTTTATACACAATAACTCCTGATTTTAAAATTGATGTTATAGAAGTACTACATTTTGGAGAACCCTTGGAATATCTTCCAGAGAAAAACTGGTTTGAAAATTTTAAAGGAAAAAGTTTAGATAATGATGGTCTTAAATTAAGGATTAGTATTCCCAATGTTTCCGGTGCTACTTTAACTTCAAGGGCAATCACGGACAGAGCAAGGCTTGCGATCGCAATCGTAAAAACCTTGTTTGGCGAGAAAAAATGAGATTTTTGATTACAAACGATATTAAGCTTAAAAAAAACATTTTTTATATAGTGCTATTTTTTAATATATTTTCTTTCTTATTTATTATATCTTCCATCTTTCAGTACAACATTACGTATGGATTTAGCTATGAAAGTTTGTATAAATACTTTTTTACAGACCCAGAATTTCCAGAAAAGGTTTCTGTAAAACAAGTAGTTGAAAATGTACATATCAATCTATTTTTAAATATGTTTCTCATTATAATAGTATCCTCAATTTTTAATGTATTTAACTTTACTCTAAGATTAAAAATGTTTCTTATTATTGCTTTCTTTATAAGCAGTGTTTTGTATTCTTTTTCTGACCTGATAGTGTATTATTTTGAAAGCTTCTTGTATTTTAAACCATTATCATTTTTAACATTTATTACTTTAGCATTTATAATGCTTATCCTCTCAACCTTTTACTTATTAAAAAAAAACATAAAACCATCCATAAAAGCAATTAAATTTATAATCATATTTTTTAGCTTTTTTACTTTAGTATTTATTGTTTTTAACTTTTTTATCTTTTATATTAAACTCGGACTTACACCAGAAAGCATAAAAGACTACTACTTAGGAAATCCGGAAAGATATGCAAAGCCTAAAACCTTAGAAGGACTGTTTAAAGTCTTTTATCCCCACTTGCTGAGTATGGCGTTATATTCTTTTACTGTTACCCATTTGTTACTTTTTACAGAATTAAAGAAAGTTATTAGTCTAACAATAGGTTTAATCTTATTTGTATCAAGCTTTTTAGATAATCTTTCTGGTCTGTTTATAAGATTTTTTAATGAATCCTTTGTTTATTTAAAAATGGTCTCTTTTATAATCTTTGAGCTATTTTCTCTTTTTGCCATAATTTATATTATCTTGGATGTAATTATATCATTTAAAACGGAAAAAACTTAATTTCTTCAAAAAAATCTAAGAAATTTCTATTAAACTCTATATTGCCATTTTCAAACACTAATAAATATCCAAACTTTGCATTTTTTAAGAATTTTTCTCTTTTGTTTTTATCCATTGCAAAGATTGCAGTTGATAAAGCATCAGTAAATGTGCATTCGTTATACACTACGCTAACTTGTAATAAGTCTGTTTTTTGTCCAATTATATGTTTTTGAAAATAGTTTCCTGATGTAGATACACATATATCTTTTTTTGCAATCCCTTCTGTTAATATTTTTTTTGTAATAGGATTGAAAATTCCTATATTTCTCTCATGACCCCATGATTTTAAGTCTCCGGCAATTGCTATGAAACCTTTATCCTTTTTAATAAATTCGTATGCTTTTTGTATAGCATAACCCTTTCCAATCCCACCCAAGTCTATAGCCATTCCTTTCTTTTTCAAGAAAACAGTCATATTTTTCTCGTCCAATACAATATCTTTATAATTTACAAGTTTTTTTGCTTGTCTTAGGTCTATTTCCTTGTCTCTTTTATATCTAATTGTTATGGCACCAACGGTTATATCAAAGGCTCCACCTGTAAGCTCTGATATTTCAATTGATTTTTTAATCACCTCAAAAGTTTCCGGACTAACTTTAACTGGTTTTATTCCTGCAAATTTATTTATTGCAGAAATTTCAGAGTCTTTTATATAATCAGATAATTTGTTTTCTAAATTTTTAAAAAATCTGTAAACTTCATATTCCGATTTTCCATCTATCTCTACTATGGCATAAGTACCCATAAGGTTAAAAACTTTTTCTTCACAATATACTTTTGAACTGAAGAATAATGTCAAAATTACAATTAAATAAACCATGTTTACACCTACTTATAAACTTAGTTTTAAGTATAATAAAATATCATTTATTAGAAGTTAAAATTTAAAAAGTTAAAGAGAGATCCTTCGGATCAATGTCCTTATAATGCTAAAATAGCAGACAAATAATCTCATAATTAATCTTTATAATTTCTCTTCCACTTCAGTATCTTAATACTTCTAAACAAATAAAAACTTATATTTTTTCAATCAGCTTACATCAAATAATTTTCAATCATAAAAACTTTTCTCAAGAGTTTTCAAACTATTTATATCTGCAAAGTCGTCAGTATCTTATAATAAGATTCAAAGATCTCAATTTTCTTTTCTTTGGAATCTAAGGAAGTTATAACTTTTGAATAAACTTTTGCCAACTCTTCTACTCTTTCAATTAATTCTTTAGAGCACATTTTAACTCCTCCTATCTTAAAACTTTTAATATTATAGCAATTGAGAATTAATCTCAATATGATTTAAATAAGAAAAAAACATGTTGTTAATATGATGAAAATCGTATATTAGATCAAAGTTTCAAGATAAATCTTTTGCATTTTAATGTGGGACGTTAGAGGTGGAAAGTTTACTATTTGAAACAAAAAACATAGGTCTAAGGATGCTGCAAAATTTTTGTAAGTTGTAGAGTGTGTATGTAAATATGCGTTGACTGAGAAATTGGGCAAAGGTAGAGATTCTTCGCCTGCTTCAGAACGACAAATAAGGTTACTTTTCTCTGATATTTATCAACCAACCTTTGACTGTCATCCTGAGGGCTTTAGCCCGAAGGATCTCCTTATCTAAATTTTGTAAAAATTCTTAATTTCTCACCCAAGGTATGTCAATTAATTTTTAGTCTTAGTTAAAATTTTAAAACACTCTCCATATAAGTTTTGTCTTAAATTGATAACAATAATATTATTCTACGTCTTACATTTCAAATTAACCATTTTTTAACAGCTCCAGTATCTCATTTTGAACTTTTTCCAGAAGCTTTTTGTCATAAACTTTCTCTTTATTTTTTGTTCTAATATAAAAAGCATCTCTAACTCTCAAACCCTGCGTTGAAGCTTTTACCATATGAACGTATAAATCGTACTTTGAGAATATTTTGATTATATCAAAAAGTAGCCCAACTCTATCTTCTCCAGAAATATCAAAGATTGTGTAATTTTCTGACATTTCATTGTCTATTTTTACATATGTAGGCGGTGGAACGGTGGAAGCTCTAAATCCTCTATCTCTTTTTCTTACCAAGTTCTCAAACTTTTCTTCTCCATTAATTACTTTTAAAAGCAAGTTTAAGAATTTCTCAAACTTTTGTTCATCAATAGCTTCTAAGCTTGAGGTTGAAACTTGGGTTTCTATAAGGTATATTCCATCTTTTCTTTCAAAGCTGTATACAGTAAGAATGTTAATATTTAAGTAAGTCAAAATTCCAGTGATTATTAGCAGCGGATTTTCTATGTTTTTAACGGCTATTACAACATCAGAATATCCTGCTCCTATGTTTTTCTCAAAGGTGGTAGTAAGTGTAAGATTTTCTTCTATAAGCTTATCTTCTAACTTTATATGTTTTACTATATCTTGTAGTGGTGTAGATAAAATATAGTAATCTGAAAGTCTGTTTAAATGAAATTCTGCTTTTTTTTTAGAAAGCTCTAAGGTTAAAAGTTCAAGGAGTTTTCGCTTTTTATCTTCAAATCTCTTTTGAATTTGTGTTTCCAAATCTTCAATGCTACTGCTTTCTAAGTATTCAGAAGCTTTGTTATAAAGCTCCATCAATAATGCAAACTTCCAGTCATTCCAAGCTCCAGAGCCTACAGCGTTTGCATCACACCATGTTAAAACTGTTAGCATGTTTAAAAGTTCTTTGTTTTTGATAACTTTAACGAAATCTTCAATAACTCTTGGTTCGTGTAGGTTTCTCCTTTGTGAGATGTGAGCCATATCTAAGTGATGTCTTACTAAAAAGCTTACAGTTTCTATATCTTTTAAAGGATAACCAAATCTATCTAAAATATCTCTTGTCATTTCTGCACCAAGGACGCTATGGTCTGCCTTATGTCCTTTTCCGATATCATGTAAAAATATTGCCCAGATTAATAAGTCTTTTCTTTGTATTTCTTTGTAAATCTCAAAGATTTTTATTTTTTGAAAGCTGTCAATCTTAGGAAGGTTTTCTAACTCTTCTAAAGCTTTGATAGCATGGGCATCGGTTGTATACTTATGATAATGGTCGTATTGAAAATGACATCTTTGAAATCCAAACTCAGGAATTAAATCATCAAGTACATAAAAATCTTGCATTCTTTTTAGCGTTTTTGGAAGGTTGTTTATTGAAGAAAATATTTCTCTAACAATCTCTTTTAGGTCATCAGATAGTTTTTTACCTTTTAAGAATCTTTCATTTTTTCTAAGCAAATATTCAAGGTTAGAAGAAAAATTTAAGCCGTATTTTTTAAAGTATTTAAAAGCCTTTAAAATGTTCCTCTCCGGCTCTTTTTCAAACTTTTTAGAGTTTAAAACATCTATTTCAGAAGATGTTTTTATAAACATATCATCAATTGGAATATATTCTTCGTATGAACTTTCTGACTCTGTAAGATTTTTTAGTATTCTGTTTGTTATGTTATTGATCGACCTTGCGTTCAAGTAGTAAAGCTTCATCATTCTCTCAACGCTTTCTCTCAAGGTTTCATAATCTGCATTTTCGGGAGCATAACCAAGCTTTTTAGCCACTTCTTCCTGTAATGCAAAGGTTAAAACATCACATTTTTTATTGCATAACAAATGCATCTGATTTCTTATTCTTAACAGAAAATCATAAGCATTCATCAATTCTATGTATTCTTCTTCAAGGATTATGTTTTTTTCTACAAAGTATCTATAATCGTTAACATCGTCTAAAACTTTCGCTATCCAAAATACTTCATGAAAATCCCTAAGACCACCTTCGCCTTCTTTAACATGCGGCTCCATCAGATAAATGCTGCTTCCTGTGTTGCTGTATCTAACCTTCCTTGCTTTTAGCGTAGCTTCTATGTATGCTTTTCTTTTAGACCTTATTAGTTTTTTAAATTTTTCTGACAATGTTCTATATATATCTTCATTTCCACATAGAAATCTACCTTGAAGTAGTGCTGTTGCTACTGTTAAATCTTCTTTTGACAAATCTAAAAAAGTTTTAATATTTCTGGGAGAAAATCCAACGTCGCATTTTAAATCCAGCAAACAATAGTAAAAATTTTCTATGCCAATTTTTAGACTTTCTATATCTTCTGTGTTATAAACTATTGAGATATCTATATCAGATTTAAAACATAACTCTCTTCTTCCATAGCCACCAAGTACTATAATTGATATCTCATTAAGATTTGGAAAAGAAATTCTCGCAAACTCTTTGATTGTTTGGTCTGTTAAATCTGATAACTCTTTAACAATTGTTAGTGCACTTTCTCCAGCATAATGTTTTGCTATAAGCTCTTTTTTTGCTTTGTGGTAGTTATCTAAAATATGTTGTTTTTTATTTACTTCTAATGCCGTTTCCATTTTTAGCTCCTTTTAGAATAAGTTGATTACATAAGCAATCTAAATTACTGCTAATAAATTATATATTATTAATTTTAGTATATCGCATTAATCTAAGATAAAAGCTTATACAAAGAGTTTAGAGATTGTCAGGAGAAAATATTTTCATTAAGTTGTTTAACTCTATAATGATAGTCATTCAAAGAAGGAGTTTTAAAACCAAGATATTTAAGTTCTTGAAGAACTTCTCTATAAGAATATTGTTTTAGTGTTTGATATAGAAATATGGCTATTATAAATTCATCTTTGTACTTTCTTGGTCTACCTCTTTGACTATTTTCTTTTCTTTACATTCAATCTTTTTAAAAAATCTTTTTGTAAGTTTGTAGATTTGTTTAAATGACAGTCCTGTTTTTTTCATTCATACAAACGCTCCATTTTTTGATTTTGTGTATTTAATTTTAACTGAGAAATTAATTTTGGAACAGCCTCTTTCTTGAGTTGTTATACCATTTGGGAAAAGTTCTTTTACTAATTCTTCAGTTGATCTGTCTAATATTTTTTCAAAGTATTCTTTTTTATTCATTACTACTCCTCCTTATAGTTTTATTTAGACACAACATTATTTTAACTCCTGTAGAAAAGTTTATATCTTTGTAGCCAAAGATGTAAAAACAAGAATCTCCTTTACTTTTGCATATGACAGGCTAAACAGTAAAAATGCGAAAGACTTTTTAGAGAAATTGATAAAAGCAATGCCATTTGAGATAAAAGGTATACAAACAGATAATGGCAGTGAATTCTTAGGCGAGTTTACCAAAGCATTAAAGAAAAAAGATATAAAACATTATTTTAACTATCCAAGATATCCAAAAGGGCAGGCATATGTAGAGAGAATGAATAGGACATTACAGGATGAATTTATCATGTACTACGAAGATTATGAATTAAAAGATGTTTATGAGTTTAATAAAAAAATGATGGAGTATATGCTATGGTATAACATAGAAAGACCTCATCATAGTTTAAACAAAAAATCACCTTTACAATACTTTTGTGATATTATAAATTCAAGAAAATCGGAATTTTCCCAAACTGGTATAACCTATACACAAAAAATCAGCTTGACAAAAGAAATCAAAAGTGATAGAATTTTTATCTGCTAAAAATCGACTGAGATAAAGGACCTTGGCAAATGAATAAGGAAGCTAAGAGATGGGCGAGGTCTTCAAAAGATTCTTTTGGAGAGTTTGATCCTGGCTCAGCGCGAACGTTGGCGGCGTGCCTAACACATGCAAGTCGTGGGGCAGCAGGCTACTACCTTCGGGTAGTAGTGCTGGCGACCGGCAAACGGGTGAGTAACACGTAGCTTACCTACCCATAGGTTGGGGATAACATCCCGAAAGGGGTGCTAATACCCAATAATGAGGAGGCTCCAAAGCCCTTATGGGTGCCTATGGATGGGGCTGCGTCCCATCAGCTAGTTGGTG
>NZ_ABZS01000001.1:20000-22285 GCF_000173615.1 Sulfurihydrogenibium yellowstonense SS-5
TCGGTGCTGCAACACAGTTGGATGAGGTGTGGATAGGGGTGAAAAGCCAATCGCGTTCCGTGATAGCTCGTTCTCCCCGAAATGCATCGACGTGCAGCGTCAAGCGTTTCCCCCGGGAGGTAGAGATACTGATTGGGCTAGGGCCCCGAAAGGGGTACCGAACCCAACCAAACTCCGAATGCCCGGGAGGATAGCTTGGCAGTGAGACTACGGGGGATCAGCTCCGTAGTCGAGAGGGAAACAACCCAGACCGCCAGCTAAGGTCCCAAAGTGCATGCTAAGTGGAGAAGGATGTAAAGCCTCGAAGACAGCGAGGAGGTTGGCTTAGAGGCAGCCATCCTTTAAAGAGTGCGTAACAGCTCACTCGTCGAGAGGCTTTGCGCCGAAAATTTAACGGGGCTAAGCATGCCACCGAAGCTGCGGGCTTGCTTTAACAGCAAGCGGTAGGGGAGCGTTCCCTGCGGGCTGAAGTCTCACCGTAAGGAGGGATGGACTGCAGGGAAGTGAGAATCCTGGTATGAGTAGCAGCCAAAGACAGGTGAGAAACCTGTCCGCCGGAACTCCAAGGGTTCCAATCCAATGTAAATCAGGATTGGGTTAGTCGGTACCCTAAGGTGAGGGCGAAAGCAGTAGCCGATGGGAAGCAGGTTAATATTCCTGCACCAGCTGTCTGGAGACCAAGGCACGACGCAGGAGGATAGCACCAGGGGAGATTTGGATCGCTCCCTTTAAGCGTCCGAGGGCGAGGAATAGGCAAATCCGTTCCTCATACAAGCCCAAGGCGTGATGAGGAGGCTAAGCCTCGTGCTTAGCCAACTGGTGTGACTTCAGACTGCCAAGAAATAGTGTCGTGGTCGTCGAAGGATGGCTGACCGTACCGGAAACCGACACAGGTGGAGTGGGTTAGCAGCCTAAGGCGCTTCGGGGTAACTCTCCTCAAGGAACTCGGCAAACTGACCCCGTACCTTCGGAATAAGGGGTGCCCACCGCAAGGTGGGTCGCAGAAACCAGGTCCAGGCGACTGTTTACCAAAAACACAGCACTGCGCAAACTCGAAAGAGGACGTATGCAGTGTGAAACCTGCCCAGTGCCCGTAGGTTAAGGGGAGGGGTGATAAGCCCCAAACCGAAGCCCGGGTAAACGGCGGCCGTAACTATAACGGTCCTAAGGTAGCGAAATTCCTTGTCGGGTAAGTTCCGACCTGCATGAATGGTCCAACGATCTGGACGCTGTCTCGAGGAGAGTCCCGGTGAAATTGTAGTGCCGGTCAAGATTCCGGCTACCTGCGGCAGGACGGAAAGACCCTGTGAAGCTTTACTGTACCCTGGCACTGTTTGCCTGCGCATCCTGCGCAGGATAGGTGGGAGCCTAAGAAGTGCCCCTTTCGGGGGGCATGGAGGCGCCGGTGAGATACCACCCTGGATGTGTGGGTAAACTAACCTAGCCGTGTTACCCACGGCAGGGACAATGTCAGGCGGGCAGTTTGACTGGGGCGGTCGCCTCCTAAAGGGTAACGGAGGCGCCCAAAGGTACCCTCAGGTGGGTCGGAAATCCACCGTTAGAGTGCAAAGGCATAAGGGTGCCTGACTGCGAGACTGACAAGTCGAGCAGACGCGAAAGCGGGGCTTAGTGACCCGCATGTTCCGAGTGGAAGGGCATGCGATCAGCGGATAAAAGCTACTCCGGGGATAACAGGCTAATCCCGCCCAAGAGCCCACATCGACGGCGGGGTTTGGCACCTCGATGTCGGCTCGTCGCATCCTGGGGCTGAAGTAGGTCCCAAGGGTTGGGCTGTTCGCCCATTAAAGCGGCACGCGAGCTGGGTTCAGAACGTCGTGAGACAGTTCGGTCCCTATCCGCCGCAGGCGCAGGATACTTGAGAGGAGCCATCCTTAGTACGAGAGGACCGGGATGGGGCAGGCTCTGGTGTACCAGTTGTTCCCCAAGAGCAGCGCTGGGTAGCCATCCTGCTACGGGATAAGCGCTGAAAGCATCTAAGCGTGAAGCCCACCTCAAGATAAGGTATCCCTGAAGGGCCGTGGGAGACTACCACGTTGATAGGCTGCAGGTGGAAGCTCGGTAACGGGTGGAGCCAAGCAGTACTAATCGCCCGTTTGGCTTGGCCTTTTACTACTTACAGTCCTACTAACCTACTGGGTTGCCAAATCCCTGGTGTCCATAGCGGTGGGGAAACACCCGGCTTCCATTCCGAACCCGGCAGTTAAGCCCACCAGCGCCCATGATACTGGCCGGGAGACCGGTCGGGAAAGTAGTCGACGCCGGGT